>JBEVNF010000041.1:0-3614 GCA_040508255.1 Flavitalea sp. | reverse complement strand
GCCAGGATAAGTTTTCAACGCCTCTGCCAGGCAATCCATCGCTTTTTCTAAAGCGGAAATATTTAAAACATAAGCGAGTCTCACTTCATTTTTTCCAAGATCTGGCGTTGCGTAAAAACCGGAAGCCGGAGCCATCATCAAAGTCGCTCCTTCATAGGAAAACGACTCAAGCAACCACTGGCAAAACACATCCGCATCATCAATCGGCAAACGCGCCATCGCATAAAATGCGCCACCAGGATTCGGGCAAAATACGCCAGGTATGGCGTTTAGACGCGATACAAGGATATCGCGACGACGCAGGTACTCAGCCTTAGTCTCTACAAAATAATCGGCAGGAAGGTCTATCGCAGCTTCTCCTAGAATCTGTGCAAATGACGGCGGACTCAATCTCGCTTGCGCAAATTTCATTGCAGCTGCAATCACATTTGAATTTCTTGTAATAAATGCGCCGATCCTTCCGCCACATGCACTGTATCTTTTGGAAATAGTATCCATAAGGATGATATTATCATCCACTCCTTCCAACTGCATCGCGCTGAAATGTTCACCACTGTAACAAAACTCACGGTAAGCCTCATCTGCAAACAGGTAGAGATCATGTTTCTGGATGATCTGTTTCAAGACTTCCATTTCCTCGCGACTATATAGATATCCCGTGGGGTTATTAGGGTTACAGATCACGATCGCTTTGGTACGCGGCGTGATCATTTGCTCGAACGCAGCAATAGGCGGCAACGAGAAGCCGGTTTCAATGCCGGATGTAACTGGTACCACCTTCACACCCGCTTCCACCGCAAAGCCATTGTAATTGGCGTAATAGGGCTCCGGGATGATCACTTCATCACCAGCATCAAGACAGGTCATGAATCCGAAAAGAATCGCTTCAGAGCCACCTGTGGTGATGATAATCTGATTATGATTGATATTGATACCATTGTCGGCATAATATCCAACCAACTTGCGGCGGTAACTTTCATTGCCGGCACTATGGCTGTATTCGAGCACTTTGAAATCGCTGTGACGTACGGCATCCAGAATTTGTTTTGGAGTTTCAATGTCGGGCTGACCTATATTAAGATGATAAACAGTGGTGCCTCTTTTTTTTGCTGCTTCGGCAAACGGGACCAGTTTTCTTATCGGTGATGAGGGCATAACCTGCCCGCGTTGGCTGATTTGTAACATGGCGCGAAGATATTAAATAAAAATCCCGCCGAAGCTCAGAGCAGGCGGGATCTTCAATATTTAGTAGTTAAAGGCTTCAGCAGAAATTAACCTTTCTTTGAACCTTTATCTTTTTCAAATTTTGCATAATCTTCCGGAGTAAGAACTTCACAGGTAATAGTAAGTTGAACCGGTGCATCAACACCAGCAAGCTTTACAGTGATAGTCTTTGAGAACTTACCAACTGTTGGAGCAGTGAAACCCGCTACCAGTTTATCAGCCTTTCCTTTTGCGATTGGTGCCTGTGGCCATACCGGTGTTGTGCAACCGCATGATCCGAATGCAGACTCGATGATGATAGGTTTTTCGCTTACGTTAGTAAAAGCAAAATCGTGTTTTACCTGTACATCTTTCTTGATCTTACCGAAATCGTATGTAAGTTCTTTGAATTTGATGTAGTTCTCAGCCTTCTTAACAGTAACGCCCGCAGCAGCCTGGGTTTGTGCAAACATGGTTGCTGAACAGGTAAGCAGCGCTAACGACAGTATCAAACTTTTCATAATTATTGGTTTGTTTGTTTTAATAACGAGATAGATGCGTTCGCAGGAGCAGAGGTTGCAGGTGCTTTATAAACTGTTCCTGAAATAATCAGTGTTTTCATCTGGTTTCCGTTGAAGAAGATAGTTACCGTTTTAGAGAACTGACCTTCAGCGGCGGCATTGTACCCAACCTTAATGATTGAAGTAGCGCCTGGTTCAACTGGTTCTTTTGACCACTCTGGTGTGGTACATCCGCATGAAGCCTGAACGTTCTCAAGAATCAGTGGCTCTTTGCCATTATTTTTGAATTCAAAGTTGTATGTAACGGGGCGACTCTGTGGAATCTTACCGAAATCATGGGTGGTTTCTTTCAGACCCAGGATCTCAACAGGAGCCGGTTGCGTGTTGGCTGGTTTAGCCGGTACTGCTGTGCCTTGTGCAGAAGCAAAAGAAGCAGTCAGAACACAAAATAGGAAGGGTAGTAGTTTTTTCATGCTAAGCATTTGATTTTCATTTAAAAGGGTATTCCGCGCAACGCGGAATAGAAGCTTAAAATTACATCTAAAACGTACGAAACTGCAATAAAGTTTGGCAGTAATGACATTTTTTTAACAGTGCCTGTTGGTGTTGGCAGGTTCCCTATTTTTGCCGGATGGAAAATACTTCTAATAATCAATCGCTTGTCAGCGAAAAGCTTTCTTTCGACCGGTTCCGGCAGGAAGTGCTTAAGGACTACAAGATGGCCTGTGAAAGCCGCGAAGCAAGTCTTCTCGGCCGTAAGGAAGTATTGACAGGGAAGGCCAAGTTTGGAATCTTTGGTGATGGAAAGGAGGTGGCCCAGATTGCTGCTGCAAAGTTTTTCAGACCCGGCGACTTTCTTTCAGGTTATTATCGCGACCAGACTTTTGCCTTCGCGCTTGGCGAAGCATCCATCGAAGATTTCTTTTCGCAGTTATATGCCGATCCGAATCCGGTGAACGAACCACATAGTGGCGGACGACAAATGAATTCGCATTTTTCGACACCATATGTAACTCCGGATGGTGAGTGGCTTGACCTTGTGAACCGAAAAAACATCGCATCGCCAATGGCTCCAACAGCAGCGCAGATGCCACGTTCAGTAGGGTTTGCCTTTGCATCAAAGGTGTTCCGTGAATCACCACAGCTAACAGATATTGAACATCTCAGTGATAATGGAAATGAGATTTGTTTCTGCACAATCGGGGATGCATCTACTTCGGAAGGACATTTCTGGGAAGCTGTAAACGCAGCCGGTGTATTGCAGATTCCACTTGCCATTTTTGTATGGGATGATGGTTATGGCATATCGGTTCCAAGAAAATACCAGACAACAAAAGGTTCAATTTCTGAAGCCCTGCGTGGCATGCAGAAACGCGACAATACAAATGGTGTTGATATTTATCGCGTGAAGGCATGGGATTATGCAGGTATGTGTGAAGTGTTTGATGAAGCACTTGCAAGAATGCGTGAAACCCACGTACCTGCAGTGTTTCATGTTGAAGAAGTTACACAGCCACAGGGGCACTCAACTTCGGGTAGCCATGAACGTTATAAAACACCTGAGCGCCTTGAATGGGAGCGTGCCTGGGATGGAAATAAAAAAATGCGTGAATGGTTGATTGAAAATGCATTGGCAAATGAGGATGAAATTGAAAGAATTGAAACCAATGCAAAAACGCATGTAAAGAAAAGCCGTCAGCAGGCATGGGATAATTATATCAATCCAATAAAAGAACTTATCAACAGGCTACTTGGTTTGTTTGATGATCTTATAAGCAGTGGTGGTGATCTTCGTGGAAAGATCGCTTCCACCCGTGCTGCGATCGCTGCAACGCGTGAACCGACGCGTAAAGACATGATGAGGGCGATACATGGTGTATTGCTGATAAT
>JBEVNF010000033.1:0-4904 GCA_040508255.1 Flavitalea sp. | reverse complement strand
CATAGGATAAGGTTTAATGGTTAATGGTATTTGATTAGTGCAGTCCCGCGTTTTCGCGGGACTTTTTTTGTGCATACCTGAAAGTTGAATTATGGGAAGCCGTAATGAATCATTATAAGTGTCGGTTGCGATGTTAAAGATGAGATAACTTGGAATAACAATATTTCGGTTGTTCGTTAGTGTTATACTATACAGACCGGCAATAAAAAAAGGCTAACGGTCATCGTTAGCCTTACTTGTAAAAATTATTTTTTTTTAGGCATTTGCCATATCAGGAATCGCTTCCACTTTATATGCACCGGCATCGAGTTTCTTTTTTGTTTCATCGAATGCTTTCAGTGTGAGCTGAATGTCTTCTGCTGTATGTGCTGCTGTAGGGATCAAGCGGTAAATGATATGTCCCTTTGGAATTACAGGATACACAACGATTGAACAGAAGATGTTGTAGTTCTCACGAAGATCCATCACCATAGCCGTTGCTTCTTCAACACCACCGTTCATGTAAACAGGTGTTACAGGCGAATCTGTTTTACCGATGTTAAATCCTTTTTCTTTGAGACCAGACTGAAGTTGCCGAACATTGCTCCATAGTTTTTCACGAAGCTCCGGTTGTGTTCTCAACAATTCAAGTCTTTTCAGATTACCGATCACAATCGGCATTGGCAGGCTCTTTGCGAAGATCTGTGAACGAACATTGTATCGTATAAAATCAATGATCATTTTTGGTCCTGAAAGAAACGCACCGATAGAAGCCATCGATTTCGCGAAGGTTGAGAAGTAAAGATCAATAGCATCCTGTACACCCTGTTCTTCACCAGCGCCTGCACCGGTTGCACCGAGGGTGCCAAAGCCATGTGCGTCATCAACAAGTAAACGGAACTCATATTTATCTTTCAATGCGGCGATCTCTTTCAATTTACCCTGGTCGCCTGCCATTCCAAAAACACCTTCAGTGATCACCAGGATACCGCCAGCCTTTTGTTTTTCGATGAGTGCAGTCGCGCGTTGTAATTGTCTTTCAAAATCAGGGATATCATTATGTTTATATACATAGCGATGACCCGGGTGTAAACGAAGACCGTCGATAATACATGCATGACTTTCTGCATCATAAACAACGATATCATGGCGACCACAGATCACATCAATGATGGATGACATACCCTGGTAACCGAAGTTCAGAAGGATAGTATCTTCTTTTGATTCGAATTCGGAAAGTTCTTTTTCAAGTTGTTCGTGGTTATTGCTGTTTCCACTCATCATGCGGGCGCCCATTGGTGTTGCAAGACCGTATTCGGTAGCTGCGTTACCATCCGCTTTACGTACTTCAGGGTGGTTGGCAAGACCAAGATAGTTGTTAAGGCTCCAGACGATTTTTTCTTTACCACGGAAATTCATTCTGCTACCGATCGGGCCTTCCAGCTTCGGGAACGCAAAATAGCCATGCGCTCTTTCACGGTGCTGTCCAATAGGGCCATAGTTCTTAAGAAGCCTGTCAAAAATATCTGCCATTTGTTTTAGTTTTTGGGAATATAAATTGGCGCAAAGGTAATGTAAAAAGGGAATGTTAGATACGAATACCGTGGCCTGTGGATGATTTGGGGATTATTAGCCTACAAAAATAGTAGATTATTCAGAGTGAAGGTGTTTGGGTAATTTGAGATCAACCCGAAGCACGATCATGGATATTCATGATCTTTAACCATCGCCATCTTGCGGGTGGTTTTATAGGGGTATTGTGAATACTGGATTTCCGGCGCCGCGGCTACATTAAAAGATTGTTCAGCTTTATAAGCGGTGTGTCGCCGGTTGCAAGTTTCATTACATTTGCCTCTCACAAATTTGATAATCTGATGAGAAAAATTAGCCTGGTTACGGCGCTCTGTTTTATTGTTTCTTTAACATTTTCGCAGACAAAACCTGCGGCTGCCAATCCTACCAGTAATCCACGACCAAAGCTGGTCGTAGGTATCGTAGTTGACCAGATGCGCTGGGATTACCTTTATCGTTTTTATGACCGTTACGCCGCCAATGGCGCTTTTAAGAAATTTCTGAACCAGGGTTTCAGTGCTGAGAACACGCTGATCCCTTACACACCTACTATAACTGCCTGCGGACATACCTGTATCTATACGGGGAGCGTCCCCGCAATTCACGGGATCACCGGTAATGGCTGGTGGGACAGAGCAATGCAACGCCCGGTTTACTGTGCTGAGGATAATGATGTGAAAACAGTCGGTGCTGATGGTACCGCCGGACAAATGAGTCCTAAGAATATGTTGGTAACCTCTATCGCAGATGAGTTGAAGCTCGCAACAAACTTCAGGAGCAAAGTGATAGGTGTTGCGATCAAGGATCGTGGTGCTATCCTGCCTGCGGGTCATTCTGCAGATGCTGCATACTGGTTTGACGGTAAGAGCGGAAATTTTATCACTTCTACCTATTATATGGACCAGGAGCCGGCATGGGTTACTGAGTTCAATAAGAAGAAACTCATGAATGGTTATTTTGAAAAAGGATGGAACACTTTATATCCTATCAATACCTATGTTCAGAGTACTAAAGATGAAAATGCCTATGAAGGAAAAAGCTTTGGAACTGATCAGAAAGGATTTCCCTATGATCTGAAAAAGTATGTTGATAAATCTTACGGCGTTGTTTCAAGCACACCTTATGGCAACACGCTTACCATTGAGATGGCGAAAGCTGCTATCGAAAATGAGAAACTTGGTGCTGATGAGATCACAGATATGCTTGCGATCAGTTTTTCATCTCCTGATTACATTGGTCATGCTTATGGTCCCAACTCTATCGAAGCAGAAGATAATTACCTGCGTCTTGACAAAGAAATGGGTGAGTTCTTTGCATACCTTGATGCAAAAGTTGGAAAGGGTCAATACCTCGTGTTCCTTTCGGCAGATCATGGTGTTGCGCATGTTCCGGGTTTCAGTAAAGAAAAGAAACTTCCCGGTGGGACCATTCCTGACGAAGTATGGGCAAAAGAAATGACTGCGGGACTTAAAGCAAAGTTTGGTGCTGAAAAGCTGATCGTCAGCAATACCAATTACCAGATCCATATCAATAATAACCTGATCGATTCATTGAAACTTGACAGGGCAGGGATTAAAACCTGGATCATAGAATATCTGAACAAACAACCAGAGATTTCCCGTGCATTCGATCTGGAGAATGTTTCGGATGTAACATTGAATGCGCGTCAGAAGGATATGGTGACAAACGGATATTATCCGAAACGTGGTGGCGAGATCCAGATGATCCTGCAACCGGGATATATCGATGGTGGTGCAACAGGCACCACGCACGGTAGCTGGAATCCATACGATGCGCATATACCGATGTTGTTTTATGGCTGGCATGTAAAGCCTGGTCGTTTACATCGTGAAACACATATGACCGATATAGCACCAACTGTTGCGGCATTTTTGAAAATACAGATGCCCAGCGGTAATGTGGGTGAGGTGGTTGAAGAGGCTATACGTTAACCTAAGCCGCGGCATAGGATGTCATCCGCCGCGGCGTGATGACAGGGAGCAGGAGCGACTTGCTTAATTTCAGTAAGATTGAAGTAATAACCGCCGCACCTGCTCCCTAAACCATACTCTTCATCAAACGGACCAGAATCAATTAATAAAACTCTACCTATGTTCCATAAACTTTTACTAGCCGCCTTATTTTTCACTTCAGTCGCTTCAGCGCAAACGAATGCCGGCGATAAATTACCTGTTGATCCTAAAGTAACAGTTGGTAAATTACCCAACGGCTTAACGTATTACATCCGCCCAAACAAACTTCCTGAAAAGAAAGTTGAACTCCGTCTTGTTGTAAACACCGGTTCCATCATGGAAGACGATTCACAACAAGGTCTTGCCCACATGGCAGAGCACATGGCATTTAATGGCACAAAGAACTACAAGAAAAATGATATCGTTTCATTTCTTCAATCAATCGGTGTTGGATTCGGTAATGACCTGAATGCATATACCAGCTTTGACGAAACGGTTTATATTCTTCCCATTCCGACTGATAAAGCCGGTAATCTTGAAAAAGGATTTGATATACTTGAGGATTGGGCACATAACGTAACCTATCTCGACCAGGATATAGAAGAAGAGAGAGCTATCATTCTTGAAGAGAGCCGTCTTGGTAAAGGTGCTGAGGACAGGATGTTTAAAAAGATACTGCCTGAGCTTTTTGCCAATTCAAAATATGGTGATCGTTTGCCTATCGGCCAGGATTCGATCATTAAATCTTTCAAGCCTGATGAGATCCGTCGTTACTACAAAGAATGGTACAGACCGGAACTGATGGCTGTTATCGTAGTAGGTGATATCACACCGGCAAAAGCACAGGAACTTATCAAAAAGCATTTTGGCGCTTTGACAAATCCATCAGGGGTTCGTCCAAGAAGTTATGCAGAGATGCCGCCTTACAAAAACAGCAGTGCAATTTTTGCAACTGATAAAGAAGCAACAAACTATTCAGCGAGCCTGAACTATTCTGCATTCAGGAGTGCCGAACCAACAACAGTTGGTGCATACAGAAAAGACCTTGTACAGGGAATTTTTGTTTCACTGATGAATCAACGTCTGCAGGAGCTCACACAAAAAGAAAACCCGCCATTCATTTATGGTGGTGTTGATTTTGGAAGTTATGCGCGTAACTATGATGCGTTTTCTGCTTTTGTATCTACGGGTACGGGTGATGTAAAGAAAGGTCTTGCCGCACTGACAGAAGAAGTAGAACGTGTAAAGAAATTTGGATTTACTGCTGCTGAACTTGACAGGGCAAAGAAAACAAGACTGAACAATATAGAACGTGCATGGAACAACCGTGATAAAACAGAGTCATCTGCTTATGTTGATGAGTATGTTGGAAACTTCCTG
>JBEVNF010000504.1:0-7211 GCA_040508255.1 Flavitalea sp. | reverse complement strand
GAAAAATAATTTTGAAGAATCAGCACATCGTGAGGTTGTAAATGCAACCGGCAAAGCAGGAACGGTTTATCTCTGTCATCCTTTTCTTGTGCATGGAGCATCAATTAATCGTGGAACCCAACCAAGATTTCTTGCACAACCGGCTCTTCTACCAGCAAAGCCATTTGAATTAAACAGACCAGATAATTTTTATAACCCTGTAGAGATTGCTATCAGACAGGGACTAGGGTTGATCTGAAATGTTACTGATAACATCCCCTGACCTGTTATCGTTATCCTTCAGCATCACACCAGATAATTGCAACCGATTTGCTTCGCTGATAAGGTAAAATATCTTTGCTGCAGCTTCCGAAAACGAAAGTCCACCAGGCCGGATATTAGAAACACAGTTTCTTGATTCATCTGTCAATCCCGGTCTTGGATTAAAGGTAAGATAAGCCCCGATGCTATCAGTTGCAGTTAAACCAGGTCTCTCACCAATAAGAATAAGAGCAATTTTCGATTCAAGTATTGATGCAACATGATCAGCTATTGCCACTCTTCCCTGGCGAACCAAAGTGATTGGGGAAAGCCTCAAGTGTTTGAGTAATGGCAACAATTCATCAAGCAGTGCAATAAGATTCCTGTTGATAGCTGTTGCAGACAAACCATCGGCAACAACAATTGAAATATCATTAGGTGCAGTAAACTCTGCCAGTTGCTGGCTGGAATTTTCTGAGGGAATTCTTCCGAGGTCGGGACGTTGCAGATATTCCTGTCTTGAGTTTGCCGCGCTTGAAACCGTTAATACGGGGAGCTGAAATTTTTGAAGTGTTGAGGTCAATGTTTCTATATCTATTTCAGAATGTACAGCATCACGGGCATGTGCATGCGCAAGTTTAAAAGCCAGTTCACTTTTTAAAGGAATACTGGTTCCTGCGTGGCCAAGCGAGATGCGCGCCTGCGTGTACTTCTTTAACATAGACATATACTATAACAAATGCTCTACCAGCATTTTCATTACCGGAGCCTCTTTTAATATTCCTTCTTCATCAAAGATGCCCTGTTTCACAAGCCAGGCATCGAACTCGGGAGCTGGCTTTAATCCAAGCACCTTCCGCAGATATAAGGCGTCATGAAACGAAGTTGATTGATAATTAAGCATGATGTCATCTGAACCCGGAATACCCATTATAAAATTACAACCTGCAACACCAAGAAGCGTGAGCAGATTATCCATATCATCCTGATCAGCTTCCGCATGATTGGTGTAACAGATATCAACTCCCATGGGCAGGCCCATCATCTTTCCACAAAAATGATCTTCAAGTGCTGCACGTATTATTTGCTTCCCATCATATAAATATTCTGGTCCTATAAATCCTACAACAGTATTCACGAGGAGTGGATCAAATTTCCTGGCTACAGCATATGCGCGTACTTCACAGGTTTGCTGATCAACACCATGATTCGCATTTGCAGACAGTGCACTTCCCTGACCTGTTTCGAAGTACATTACATTTTGCCCTAAGGTGCCACGTTTCAGAGACAACGTCGCCTCATGCCCTTCCTTCAACAACGAAAGATCAATACCGAAACTTGAATTTGCAGATTGTGTGCCTGCAATACTTTGAAAGCAAAGATCAACAGGAGCAGATTCCTCAATCAATCCGATAGTTGTTGATATATGTGTTAATACACAGGATTGCATTGGAATGAGGAATTTCTCGCGCAGGCCATCAACAAGATTTAATAACCGGTTCACAACTGCCGGACTGTCCATTGCCGGATTAATTCCAACCACAGCATCACCGCTTCCATATAAAAGTCCGTCAATGATACTTGCTGCAATACCGCGCATATCATCAGTTGGGTGGTTTGGTTGCAAACGCGTTGAGAAATGTCCTTTCAGACCTATCGTATTCCTGAATTTTGTTACAACCTCTATCTTCTTTGCCACAGCAATAAGATCCTGGTTACGCATCAGCTTGCTCACTGCCGCAACCATCTCAGGTGTTAAACCCCATTTTAATGAACGGATCGTTGTTCCATCAACATCGTCACCCAATAACCAGTCCCTGAATTCTCCGACAGTTAAGGAAGAGATTGGTGAAAAAGAATTTACTTCATGTGAATCAATGATCAGTCTTGTTATCTCATCCGACTCATATCCGATCACTGCTTCTGTAAGAAACTGCTTCAACGGAACATCAGCCAGCGTCATTTGTGCAGCGATCCTTTCTTCATATGTGAGTGCAGCAACACCAGCCAGTACATCGCCAGATCTTTGGGGTGTTGCCTTTGCAAGCAGATCCTTCAGATCCCTGAACTGATAAGTTGTCTGACCAATGATGTTTTTATACTGCATGTTTCAATTGGTTTCAGGAAACGGCGCTTGTATTGGAACTCTGTGAAACAAGAAGATCTTCTGTGAGTTCGGCTTTGTGTCTTCCTGAAAGCACAAAGAGAATGCCTGAAATGATCAGCCCCACAACAAAAATGAGACTGATGAAAAGGTTGTAATAAATTATCGCAACGAGACAAACGACTGAAATGATCAGTGCGATTGCCGGGAACACAGGATAAAAAGGAGACCTGAAGGGCCGTTCAAGATTTGGCTCTTTTGATCTGAGTAAAAAAAGACTGATCATACTCATGATATACATCACAACTGCGCCAAGCACTGAAAGTATGATCACCTGGCTGGTTGTTCCTGTAACCAATGCGATTACGCTTACCACGCCGCCAGCTATGATTGACCAATGTGGTGTTTTGAAACGATGATTCACCACCGCAAGTTTTGTAGGAAGATAACCGCTTCTCGCCATAGCAAACACCTGTCTTGACCCGGCAAGTATTGTTCCATGAAAGGATGCGATCAATCCAAATAATCCTATGCTTGCAAATACTTTTGTGAGACTGCTTCCTTTTCCCAGCACCACTGCAATAGCTTCCGGCAAGGGATAGTCAAGATTACTAAGCGAGCGCCAGTCTGTAATACCTCCTGTTAGCACCATTACACCAAGTGCCAATAAAGCCAGCGTTGCAATACCGGATATATATCCTTTGGGAATGTTCCTGGATGGATCTTTTACTTCCTCTGCCACCATTGCCACACCTTCGATAGCCAGGTAAAACCAGATAGCAAATGGTAAAGCGGCAAACACGCCACCCCAGCCTGCGGGCATCGGGTTATTGAGAAAGTTTTTCATTTCAAAATGAGGTGCAATGATACCCATGAACAGTAACAATTCACCAACTGCAAGAATGGTTATAAACACCGAAAAGGTAGCCGACTCTTTGATCCCGGAGATGTTCAATAAAATAAAAACAATATTGAAAAGTATTGCTGAACTGAGTACCGGGATCGATGGATAAAGAAAATGAAGATAGCTGCCAAGCGCAAAGGCTATGGCAGGAGTTGCCAGCAGGAATTCTACAAGCGTTGCATAACCAGCGAGGAAACCAGCGAATGGCCCCATTGCACGATAGGCATAGGCAAACGCTCCTCCCGCATGCGGTATTGATGTTGTAAGTTCTGTGAAACTGAAAATGAAGGTTACATACATTAACGTAACTACTAATGTTGCTATCAGGAATCCAACGGTTCCGGAAACTGCCCATCCATAGTTCCATCCAAAATATTCACCAGAAATAACAAGTCCAACGGCAATAGCCCAGAGATGTATTGGTTTCAGCGTGCGCTTAAGCGAGTCAGAAGTTGATTGATTCATCGGTCGCTTAAGTTATTTCATTTTTCTCAAAAATAACTCCTCTCCTTTTCAAGGAGGGGCTGTGGGTGGTTACACCTCTTCTTTCGAGAGCACTTTTGTCGCCAGTTTCCCAACCGTAAGCCCCTGCACGATAATCGAAAACACCACAACAAAATAAGTTACAGAAACAAGTATAGATTTATATGGACCTTCATCCATACTCAACGCAAGCGCGATCGAAACACCTCCACGCAATCCACCCCAGACCAGGATCTTGATGGTTCCGGGACTGAATTTATTTTTAAAAGGAATGATAAGCACAGGTATATAGATCGAAATAAATCTTGCGAGCAGTACAACGAGTATTGAAACTGTTCCAATCAGCCAGTAGTCAGTAACATTTTTGATGATGAGCAACTCAAATCCAATAAACAAGAATAATATCGCATTGAGAATATCATCGATCAGCTCCCAGAATTTATTCAGGTAATCCTTTGTCTGAGCAGACATAGCGATTCGTTTGCCATAGTTGCCGATCACAATACCGGCAGCCACCATCGTAAGCGGACCTGAAATATGCATTGCATGTGCGATGAGGTATCCACCCATCACAACCGATAAAGTGATAAGAACTGAAACTTTATAATCATCAATCCTGCGCATCGACTTCGAAGCGAGCACGCCAAGGACCGCACCCAGCAAGAATCCGCCTGCGGCTTCCTTAACGAGCAACCAGGTGATATTTCCAAAAGAGATATCAATTTCAGTTCCCTGGGCCAGCTGCAGTATCACAGCAAACACCACAACTGCAACACCATCATTGAACAATGATTCACCGGCAACCTTTGTTTCAAGTGATTTGCGAACTTTTGCCTCTTTTAGTACTCCCATCACAGCAATAGGATCTGTAGGTGAGATCAAGGCACCAAACAAAAGACAGTATATAAATGGAATCTGTACATGAAGCAAAGGGGCGAGATAATACATGATACCACCCACCACAAAGGTCGATATGATCACACTCACGCTCGAGAAGATCACAATAGGTCCACGTTGCTCACGCAGATCTTTCAGATTAATATGTATCGCACCGGCGAACAACAGGAAGTTCAGCATCGCACCCATCAATACCTCTGTAAAGTCAACATCCTGTAACAGCGTTGAAAAATTACTGAAGGTCTTCGGGAATATATTACCGGTGATTACGAGGATCACCGATGAGATCATTGCGATGATCATGATACCGATTGTTGATGGCAACTTCAGATATCTTAGGTTCAGATACGAGAAAAAAGATGCGAGAACAATCAGAACTGAAAAAGAATAATACAAATCCATGCAGCGGCAATAACGTGGTTAAAAAGCTGCAAAGATACGGCACAGCGACCGGGCAACTTATTAAAACGGATGGTGATAATTTAATAATGTTTCGCTGATTATCAGCGCCATAAGCATGACGATTTGAAATCCGGGATTTCCGGAGCTACAATACAATCTCGTGGATAGGACCGATCGGAGCAGGCAATTCTGTCTCGCCAAGCATTTCCCTGAGATCGATCTCAATGGTTCTTGTAAGAGAGGTCACGGGCACATCATTTGGCCCGCCTTCAAAGGGATTTTCAGTCGCCTCACCTACCTGTTCCAGCGAAATGAACACCCAGCCAACTATCGCTGCAAATGGCACATTCAGCCAGATCCAGTCGCCTCCAAGCCGCGCAAACTCATTCAACATACCCAGCGGTAAAAGCACAACCAGCAAACGGATAAAAAACAGATTAATGCTCGCAAACTGTCTTGGATATGGAAAGTTCTTGATGCGCTCACAACCACCCTGGTGAGAGTATAAATCCTTCATTACATTCTCCAGTTCTACATAACAAAGGGTGTCAATAACACCTTCTTCATTGAGTTGCCTTAACCTGTGAGATTGCGCTGCGATCAGCTGGGCAGCTTTGTTCTTTTTCTTCATGATTTCTGTCAGTTCATCCTCCTTTAAAAAGGGTGTAAGCTCGGTAGAAAGGTCCTGGCACCATTCTGGAACCTTGTAATTTTTCAGGTATTCAATATTGTAAGATCGTGTTTTGATATTTTCCCAGCTCTTAACTTCTCTTAGCTGAAAACGGAGCGCTGTGAGCCATCCTACATGCCTGTATATTATTTCCTGGCGAAGTGCAGCTTCTTTCTCCTTATCATTGTGTCTTACAAAATCACGTGTCATGATACCAAGGGTGCGACTACTATTCACAATGGAACCCCACAAGGTTCTTGCTTCCCACACACGATTATAGGTCTGCGTGTTACGGAAACCTACGATAAAGGCCGCTGCTGTACCAACAAGTGCAATAGGCACCCAGGGCACTGCAAGAAAATGCCATTCAAGGTAACGATACATAGCTGTGATAATGACAGACACAAGTATCAGCCAGTACACTTTCCTTCTTGTCCATTTAAGAAATTCTACAAAAACATAATGATCCCCGATATTCATTGCCGATAGTTGTGGTTTATAGATTTTATAATTTGCAGGCAAATAAATATATAGAAATTTTTGAAGCAGATGGTCACATCGATATGATGTTTGTGCATCCATCATTTAACAGAAAAGGATTTAAGGTGATCGCGTCACAGATCGTTGAGATCAGGGGACAGCGATTAATGAACTATCGGATGGAGAAATACCTGTAGCCACTAATTCACGAATTTCTCCGCTGGCTCGAGGTCTTCCAGTTCCTCTTCAGTAAAGATCCGCGACTTGATTATAAATCTCACACCTAAGGGAATCTCAAGTGAAAAGCTGCTTCCTCTCCCCGGTGATACATCGAGCGTAAGTTGTGTATGTTTCCAGTATTCAAACTGGTCATTGTGCATATAGAATTTACAACCTGCAATTTCGCCAAGACAAATATCATTGCTGCCAACTATAAAATCCCCGTCAGCGAAACACATTGGCTGGCTACCGTCGCAGCATCCACCACTTTGATGAAACATCAGGTTACCGTGTTCTTTCTTCAGATCAGCTATCAGTGTAAGCGCTTTTTCTGTGGCGAGTATTCTTGGTGTTGGCATAATGTTGAATTTGTTGGCAATCGTTGTAAAGAAATCATTGCAATTTAAAAACAAACGGCGACCCGAAGGTCACCGTTGTTATTCCGCCGGTCTGTAAAAAATATTAAAAGAAACCCAATTTCTGTTTGCCATAAGAGATCAGCATGTTCTTGGTTTGTCTGTAGTGATTCAACATCATCTTATGTGTTTCACGACCAAAACCAGATTTCTTATAACCACCAAATGGCGCGTGTGCAGGATAAGCATGATAGCAGTTCACCCATACACGACCAGCCTGGATCGCTCTTGGCACCTGGTACATTTCGTGTGCATCACGTGTCCATACACCGGCACCAAGACCATATAAAGTATCTTTTGCAATCTCGATTGCTTCTTCAACATTTTTAAAAGTTGTAACAGATGTTACCGGACCACAAATCTCTTCCTCGAAGATGCGCAACTTGTTATGTCCTT
>JBEVNF010000488.1:0-8050 GCA_040508255.1 Flavitalea sp. | reverse complement strand
GTATTGATGGTTGAGAAATTGGTTTCCGGTGCACCTACAAGAGCTGCATCTTCTCCAAACCTTGTAGCCTGTTTAACCGGGTTATCCTGGTGGAAGAAATAGGTACCTGCTGTCCATTTAAATGGTGAAGAAGATCCTGTTGGTGACGTGAATTTGAATTCTTGTGTAAACACTTTCACTTTGTTCCATTTCCCACCATAATCATTGATGATAGAGACACCGTCGATCGGTGAAAAATCACCATCCAGCGGAGCATCGTAAACTCTCCTGTTAGACTGGTAGGCGGTCTGGCTGGTGAAATTAAAACCAGTGCCATTGTGCACTACAGAAAGAGAAGTATTGAAAGTATTGTCCTTCATTTCAGCCACTGCATTCTGATTCAGGTGCCATGGGTTAGTCAATGCTTCGTCAACGCTGCTCACCATCGGGAAAGCACCGTTATTCCTGTTGTTCTGGTGTTTTGCATTCAGGGTTACTGACCATCGCGGTGAAGCGATGTATTTGAGGTAATAGTTACCAGCGAAGCTTTTGATATCATCGAAGCTTTTGTTATTAAAATCATTTGTGTAGTAACCATCGCGTTGGGTATACATTCCTGCTGCGCCGAAATACAGTTTATCCTTTACTAGCGGTGTTCTATAACCGAGTTCATACCTCTGCAAACCATAGTTGCCGATATTTACGGATGCAAAACCCGAAGCCACATTGGTTGGTTGTTTTGTGATGATGTTGATCACCCCGCCCATTGCGTTCCGGCCGTAAAGTGTTCCCTGTGGTCCGCGTAATACTTCAATTCTTTCAACATCGAGTAATTGTGCGATGTAGGTGTCGAGTCCAAACTGGTTCACACCATCTATATATGTCGCGATTGCGGGATCGTATGAAGTGGTTCCGATGCCACGAATGGTTGTTATGTTGCGGTCGTCGCCCGAGTTGGTGGAGTAAAGGTTTGGGATGATCGCTGTGATATCGCGGCTGTTCCAGATCCTGTACTGATTGATCTTCCTGGAGGAGATCGCACTGATACTGAGCGGTGTTTCCTGGAGGCCCGCTTCCTTTTTTTCAGCGGTTACCACCACCTGGTCGAGTTGGTCAGAAGCGTCAGAAAGTTTGATTGTGAGATTGACATCGTTTCCAGAGCCCGTCTGGAAATCTTTGTGAACTGCTGCATAGCCATTGGCATTTACCCGGAGTACGTACTTGCCCGCGGAGAGCCCGGAGATCCGGAAATTTCCGCCCGTGTCGGAAACTGCCTGGAAATTTGTATTTAACACAGATACAACAGCACGTCGCACAGGCGCGTCGCCCTGATTGATTATTTTGCCATTCACCGGAAAATCAGACTGGCCCCATACCGCCAGTTTAGCAAACGTTAGCAGGAAGAAAATCGGGAAAATCTTATTCATGTTGCAAATATATTGGTAAGGCGCCTTTAAACTGCAAACCTGCCCATTAAGTTCGGCACCCTAATTCACTGAAAATAACTAACTTAATACGGTAAACATTACCGGGTGAACAATTTACAAGATTTTTGTATTCACCACTTTATTTTCACCCATATTTACGTACCTTTGCAAACTCTTTAAAAGGAAGCTCATGAGCAACCGCCGGAACTATGATATAGCATTTGTGGGATTGAAGCCGGGTATTCATGAGTTCGAGTACGAGATCAACGACAAGTTCTTTGCAGATTACCAGGAGCAGGAATTCCGGAAATGCGTCGCCAATGTTAAGCTGAAGCTTGACAAGAAAAATGGCCTGATGCTGCTAAAATTCGAGATCGGGGGAAAGCTGGAAGTAACCTGCGACCGTTGTGGTAATGATCTCCCGCTTGATCTTTGGGATGAGTTCAACATCGTTGTGAAAATGGTGGAGGATCCCGAAGTAATGAATGACCAGGAAGAAGATCCTGATGTGTATTACATCTCTCACAGTGAGAGTCACCTGCACATCGCCGATCTGATCTATGAATTTATAAACCTCGCAATACCCATGCAACGCATGTGTTTGCCGAAGGAGCTTGGTGGCCCGGACTGTAACAAGGAAGTGCTATCGATGCTGAAAAAGCTTGATGCCGAAAACAACAAACCTGAAAACCCATTGTGGAAAGGGCTTGAGAAGTTCAGGGATCTTGAGGAAACAGATTAAATAATAATAGACATAAATTTTTGAATTATGCCTAATCCCAAAAGAAGACACTCTCAACAAAGAGGTGCCAAAAGAAGAACTCACTACAAAGCTGAGCAGGTTACTTTAAGCAAGGACAGTGCGACAGGAGAAACTCATGTACGCCACCGTGCACACGTAAGCGAAGGAAAATTGTACTACAGAGGAAAGGTTGTTGCGGAGAAATCTCCTATCAACTAAGTAAACTTGCAATTTAAATAGTAGCTTGCCGGAGATGAATATCGGGCTTGATATGATGGGAGGAGACTTTGCACCACTCGAAGCGGTGAAAAGTATTCAGTTATATCTGTCGGAATCTTCTTCTCCGGCAAACTTGTTTTTATTTGGTGACGCGGACCAGGTTAATTCTCTGTTGTCCGAACACAGTATAGCTTCCCCGTTAATTCATGTAGTGCACACCACACAGGTGATCGGAATGCATGAACATCCCACAAAGGCTCTCAAAGAGAAGCCAGATTCTTCAATTTCCATCGGCTTTCAACACCTTGCGAAAGGCGGTATCGACGCATATATAAGTGCAGGCAATACCGGAGCAATGCTTGTTGGTGCACTTTACAGCATCAAGGCGATTCCAGGTGTATTAAGACCAACCATCTCTTCCGTGATGCCAAAAGACAATGGCAAAACCGGTATCATTCTAGATGTAGGTCTCAATGCAGATTGCAAGCCCGAACAACTCAACCAGTTTGCTGTTCTCGGATCTTTGTATTCGCAATACATTCTTGGAGAAACCCGCCCGCGTGTAGCGCTCCTGAATCTTGGTGAAGAAGAAGGCAAAGGAAACATACTTGCACAAGCAACCTATCCCCTCCTCAAAGAGAACAAACAGATCAATTTTGTTGGCAACGTTGAAGGCCGCGATGTATTCCTGGACAAGGCTGATGTGATCGTGTGTGAAGGTTTTACCGGCAATGTGGTACTGAAGATGGCTGAATCAATTTATGATATCACTCACCAGAAAAAAATTCAGCACGAATTCCTCGAAAGATTCAATTTCGAAAATTACGGCGGTACACCTGTTCTCGGTGTCGCGAAACCCGTGATCATCGGTCATGGGATCTCACATGCAAAAGCTTTCAACAACATGATAAAACTTGCTGAGAAAATGATCAGCATGGACCTCACCTCGAAAATGAAAGAGAGCTTCCTGTCTGCATAAAAAAAGCTCCTGTTTCCAGGAGCCAATAATTACTACAAACTCGTAAGCCGGATTTTGTTTCTAAACTATCATTTATCTTGTCGGGCCATTACTGGAACGATCTATCTGCCTACCCACCCAGTCGTCACGCCAAAGGCGTGATCGGACGAGCCGCCCTCAACGACTGGTATACATGGCATTTCAGCATGCAAGGTTTACCCGCTCCCAATGTCACCAAAAGGAACCGTGAGCTCTTACCTCACTTTTTCACCCTTACCATTTTCATGGCGGTTATTTTCTGTGGCACTGTCTGTTCCACCTATGCAAAAGCTTCGGCGGACCCGGCTGTTAACCGGTACATTGCTCTATGCTGTCCGGACTTTCCTCAATCACGCCAAAGGCGTGACCGCGATAGCTCGGCTTGTAGTTAATATTGAAAACTGATTTCCGTGGCACCATATCCATACTTAGGGTGATACCTGTTGGTGAACGATTTTACTTCGCGTTTGATCTTGAGTATTTCATGGATCTCATCACGCAACTTACCGCTACCTACTCCATGGATCGCAACCATATCTTTCTGATGATGCGCGATCGCCAGTTCAAGATATTTTTCAAAAGTTGTGAGCTGAAGCGTAAGCATCTCAAAATTGTCCATCTTCTCCGGATCCATACTCAGCTTTTCAATATGCAGATCAACTTCATATTTTGCAGGTGCAAGATGTTCTCTTGCCTTACCTGCATCATAAACTTTGTAGCCTGATTTCTGCAACTTTGATAGATCAAGCGAATTATCCTCGTAAGGACGACCCGGATACTCATCAAACAACTTATAGCTGAAAGTCGCTTCCCCCTTCTGTTTCAGCTCCTCGATACGCATGAAAAGCTGCTTTGGTTTCAACCTGAGGGATGCTTCAAAATGTTCCGCCTTGTTTTTATCTGAAGGTGTCAGTTCGAAATCAAAATTAAAAGTGGGACTATCATTCAGGTTATCAAAAGGAACATCGTTCAGGTAGAAATCTTCAAAAGCATGGATCTTGTTTTTCAATTCAAAATCCGATCGTCCGAAATAATTAATGATATAAGTGAAATTGAAAACATTGTTTGTTCTGTTCACAAGATGCACTTTAAGATCATCCACCACATCATCACCAAAATCATCATTGCTGATAACCGGGATGAAAGTGATCCAGACACCATCAACTTTTCTGTCTTCTATCTTCTTCTTTTCCTTTGGAACTTCATCAATGAACTTCTTCTCCTTTTTTTCAGGAAATAGTTTCCTCTCGGAAAACCGTTTGAAATACGGAAAATCAAGTTGATCGGTGTAGGCAGGAAATTTTACTCCACGCACATTCACCATCACCATTTTGTCATCTATAATATCGGTCACTTCTCCTTCCTCATTCGAAAGAAGCACCACAACCTTATCGCCAATCTGAAATTTCACAATTCTGTATTTACGCTCCGGGAAACCCCTCCCGGCAGTCTGCAAAGATACAAAGAATGCGGGGGGATAAAAAGCCCGTGCCGAACCTAAGCCTGGGGTATTGCCAGTTTACTGCGACGATAACCATACAAAAAGTATATTCCTAAGCCGATTGCCATCCAGACAAAGAAATAGAGCCACGAATTTGCTGGAATCTCGATAAGCAGGTAAGCGCAGCAAAGCACTCCCAGCACCGGAATCAGGGAAAAATTTTTAATGAAAGTGAGTACCGAAAGGCCAACGGCAACAACGATATAGATCAGGAACAAAACCTGTTGCAGACTATCATGACCAAGTGAACCAAATGCTTTTGAAATGCTATTCCTCATAAGTACGATGAAGATTGCACAAAGTACAGGCACAATGATTTTGCCGTTGATATAAGGCAACCTGAAAGACTGTTCGCCTTTCCGGGAAACCTCCGGAAGCGTAAGCACACCCGCAGACACCAATACAAATGCAAACAGAGTTCCGATACTCGTAAGATCGGACATCAGACTGCTTTGCATAAATAATGAAGGAACTGCAACGATCACCCCGGTTACGATTGTAGCGAAATAAGGAGTTTTGAACTTCTTGTGCACCCGTGCAAATGCCTTTGGCAAAAGACCATCACGACTCATACTCATCCAGATTCGTGGTTGACCAAGTGCAAACACGAGTAATACACTGGTAGTAGCCACAACAGCACTGATAGAAATAAAGTAGCTGATCCACTCCTTCCCTACTCTTTCAAATACAAATGCGAGCGGGTCGGTAACGTTAAGTTCAGTATAGTTCACCATACCGGTAAGTACCAGGGCGATCAATATGTACAGAACTGTGCAGATCACCAGTGAATAGATCATACCCCTTGGGAGATCTCTCTGAGGATTTTTACATTCTTCGGCAGTAGTTGATATCGCATCAAAACCAATGTATGCATAGAACACAGATGATACCCCCTTTAATACGCCTTCCATGCCATTGGGCATGAACGGACTCCAGTTATGCGGATTCACCGAAAACGCACCAAGGATGATCACAAAAATTATCACAGCAATTTTGAAGACAACCATTGCATTGGTACTTCTTTTACTTTCTGTGATGCCAACATATGTTATTGCTGTGATCAGGCATACGATGAAAAATGCAGGGAGATTTACAAAGATTTTTGTTCCCCCGATTACCGGTGCTGTTTCATAAGCATCCCTGGCAAACTGCAATGAGGGAGTGAGTGAAGTTCCTGAGCTCAATGCCTTTTGTACTTCGGCGTATGCTTCTCCGGCCGTTGCAGGATCTACTGTAAGCCAGGCCGGAAGGGTAATATCGGCATTCGGGAAACCATGATTATGTAAAAACGCAGTCGCTCCTTCCAGTAAATTATTAAAATATCCGCTCCAGGAAATAGCAACGACTATATTGCCAATTGCATATTCAAGGATCAATGCCCACCCGATGATCCAGGCGATGATCTCACCAAAGGATACATACGCGTATGTGTATGCGCTGCCGGCGATAGGAACCCGGCTCGCAAATTCAGCATAACATAGCGCCGCGAATCCACAGGTAACCGCTGTGATCACAAATAACAATGAAATGCCGGGACCTCCATTAAAAGCTGCAGAACCAATGGTTGAAAACACACCCGCACCCACAACTGCCGCTATCCCCATAAAAGTCAGGTCACGAACATTCAGCACTTTACTTAAACCCGGTGATCCATGATGCCCGTCGCCTGTTCCTTCTGCGGCTTCTTTCGCAATTTTTTCAATTGACTTCTTCCGGAACAACGATGTAGACATTGCAGTTTTGTTTTACAGGTTAATTTAAGCAAAGTACACTAACAGTATCACCAAAGCATGCTGTAAATGCAGTGGCAAGATAGTTTTTAAACGGTAAAATGTTGTGTTTTTATCACCCCGGATGCAGGTGATAACTTTCTATAATATGTGTTCAAAAAAGGTCAATGATCTCTCTGAACGAGGAACTCAGCAAGTTCTTTAAGAGGATCCTTACGACCAGAGATCACCGCAATATCTTCCAGATGTTGGTAAGCCGCAGTGATATATTGTTCCTTTAACCCATTTGCCCAGGAATCAACACCTGCATCGCGAAAGATCTGCTGAACACGGGCAACCTTGTCGGCCGGATTTGATCTGAGGAGCTCTTTCAACTCTTCCTTTGCAGTTCCCCTTGTTTCTTCGAGCGCTCTTATCAGCAGGAAAGTTTTTTTATTGGCAAGGATATCCCCCCCAACCTGTTTACCAAATTTCTCAGGATCACCAAATGCATCAAGATAATCATCCTGGATCTGAAATGCGATCCCAAGATTTTTGCCAAACTGGTATAAATGCTGCTGATTGGCCACGCTGCCTCCTCCAATGATCGCACCCATCTGTAAACCCGCAGCGATCAATACAGAAGTTTTAAGACCGATCATATGCAGGTATTCATTCATACTCACGGTTTCAACTGCTTCATAATCCATATCAAGCTGCTGGCCTTCGCAAA
This sequence comes from Flavitalea sp., assembly GCA_040508255.1. Lineage (GTDB taxonomy): Bacteria > Bacteroidota > Bacteroidia > Chitinophagales > Chitinophagaceae > DATHKG01. The sequence goes on along the minus strand of JBEVNF010000488.1, from coordinate 743 downwards.
CCTCTCTCGCTGTCTGGTTGAACAACCTGATGATCGCATTGATATACCGGGAACTGATAAGGTTGAGATTATCATACGCAACCACAAACATTACATCGCCCGCAAGCAGTGCAGTGGAGGGATTATATTTTTCATGGAGCGTTTGCATACCACGACGCAATGGCGCCTTGTCCATAATATCATCATGGATCAGCGAAAAATTATGGAACAGTTCGATCGCAGTCGCCACATGATATGCATCCTTGTGAATCTCATCAAACAGCTCATTACCCATCAGGCACATCACCGGCCGGATCCGTTTGCCACCCATCGACAGGAAATAATCATTGGGTTCATAAAGGGAGGCTGGTGTGGAAGGAAAATGTCTGATATTAAAATGTTCCGCGAAAGTTGCGGAAAGGGCTTCAAATGAATGCATACGCAAAAGTAACGGTCAATCCGAAAAGCTCAAAAGAACTGTTCAGATTGACCGTCTATGAGGATCGATTTATCGTTTTTTTGCTGCCTTCGCCTTCTTCACAGGCAAAACTTTCTTAGCCGGCGCTTTTTTAAGCGGCTGTTTCTTTGTAACTACCTTTTTCTTTACAGGTAACTTAGCTTTAACAGCCGATTTTTTTGCTGCCACTTTCGGTTTAACAGGCGTTTTCTTAACCGGTTGTTTTGCCTTTGTCTTCACCGGAACCAGTTTAGGTTTCTTCACTGCAGTTTTATGAGCAGGCTTTACTTTTACTGGTGTGGATTTT
>JBEVNF010000440.1:0-10394 GCA_040508255.1 Flavitalea sp. | reverse complement strand
CTATTATGCAGAACAGCAATTAACGAAAGCTTTGCCTGAAATAGCCAGGGCCACCACTACGGAAGAACTCGAAGAAGCATTTAATGACCATCTTGATCAGACGCAAAAACATATTCGCAGACTTGAAAAAGTGTTTGAACTGATTGGACAAGAACCTAAGGCAAAAAAATGTGAGGCGATGGATGGCATACTACGCGAAGTAAAAACCATCATTTCAGAAACAAAGAAGGGATCAATGACACGTGATGCAGCATTGATCATTGCTGCGCAGAAGGTTGAGCATTATGAGATTGCCAGTTACGGTGGTCTTGTTCAACTTGCGGTCACTATGGATCTCCGGAAAGTCGCTGACCTTCTGGATAAAACTTTGAATGAAGAAGAACAGACTGATTTGTTGCTTACACATATAGCAGAAGGGCACATAAATATGGAAGCCGAAGATGAAGGTGATTATTCCTGGAACAGGAAGCCGGACGTGAACGAACTAACAATGTGATCAACTTACCTCGTAGAGTTCAATTGGTAAACCATCCGGGTCAGCAAAAAACGTAAATGTTCGTCCGGTGAACTCGTCTGTTCTTATGGGTTCAACTTCAATTCCAATAGCTTCATAAGCCGTTTTTGCTTTCATTACATCTTCCACAGCAAAAGCAAGATGGCGCAGACCGCAGGCTTCTGGTCTTGACGGCCGTGGTGCCGGAGAAGGAAATGAGAAAAGTTCGATCACATAATGATCGCCTATTGCGAGGTCCAGTTTATAAGAATCCCTTGCCTCCCGGTAAACCTCGCGAATGATTCGGAGGCCTAACGTCTCAGTATAGAAAATTTTTGACTTCTGGTAGTCTGAGCAAATTATAGCTATATGATGTACGGATTTTAAGAAGGATTCATGTTTCATTGCCCAAATATAAGTAAGAAGCCCCCACATGGGTGGGGGCAACGAAGGACGGTTTAATGGCTTCTGGAATTTTTTGATCAGGGCAGCCTTGGTTAACTGGCGGCTAAATAAGCAAATCGCCCCGACGCTACTCAGCGTAGTACTCCTGTACTTTAATAGGTAGAAACCGCAATCTCATGTTTGAATGCTGGGAACAATTTTCCTAAATTCGAAATATGGGAGCATTTGAGATAAAAAAGGAAAAAAAATTATATGATGTAATTATCGTTGGAAGTGGCGCTGGTGGTGGAATGGCGGCTTACAGCCTATCGAAGGCTGGTTTGAAGGTTTGCCTTCTCGAGGCTGGTCCCATGTATGATCCTGCGAAAAATATTACGCAACTAAAAAATCCCTGGGAAAGTGCACGCCGGGGAGCAAGCACAAAATTCCGCCCTTTTGGCGATTTTGACGCTGCCTACTGGGGGTGGGAAATCGACGGTGAACCCTATACCACAACTCCGGGCACCAAATGGGACTGGTTCCGTTCCCGCATGCTTGGCGGTCGTACCAACCATTGGGGGCGTATTTCACTCAGGTTTGGTCCGAAAGATTTCAAAAGAAGAAGTATTGATGGGCTCGGTGAAGACTGGCCGATAGGATATGATGATATAAAACCTTATTATGATGAGGTTGACAAAATGATTGGAGTATTTGGTACGAACGAAGGTTTACCAAATGATCCTGATGGAATTTTTCTTCCACCTCCCAAGCCAAGACTTCATGAGCTGATGATCAAAAATGCCGGTTATGCTGCCGGTGTTCCTGTGATCCCTTCCAGGCTTTCAATTCTCACAAAAAAATTACCGGGTAACGATAAACGTGGTGCATGTTTCTTTTGTCGTCAGTGTAACCGGGGTTGCCAGGTTTACGCAGATTTTTCTTCATCATCTGTGCTCGTGAATCCTGCAATAGAAACAGGTAATGTGGATCTTGTTGTGAATGCGATGGCGAGAGAGGTATTGACCAATAAAGAAGGACTTGCAACAGGCGTTGCCTATGTTGATAAAACTGATCTGCAGGAATACCAGGTTAATGGTAAGGTTGTAATTCTTGCTGCAAGCGCCTGCGAAAGTACAAGGATCATGTTGAATTCAAAGTCTGCACGACATTCAAATGGTCTTGGTAACAGTAGCGAGGTGCTGGGTAAATACTTGCATGATTCAACCGGTGCAAGTATGTCGGGTTATGTTCCTTCGTTGTTTGACAGAAAGAGATATAATGAAGATGGTGTTGGTGGCATGCACGTGTACTCGCCATGGTGGCTCGATAACAAGAAGCTTGATTTTCCGCGGGGTTATCATATCGAGTATGGTGGTGGCATGAATATGCCCATGTATGGATTTGGAATGGGTGTACAGAATCTGAATGGTAAAAACCAGGTAAATGGCGAAAACCGTGAAGCCGGTGGTTATGGTAAGAGACTGAAAGAAGAAACAAGATATTTCTACGGTGCAAACATCGGTATGGCAGGTCGCGGTGAAGCTGTCGCCAGAAAAGATAACTATTGTGAGATAGACAATAATGTGGTTGATAAGTATGGTATTCCTGTTTTGAAATTCAATGTGAAGTGGAGTGAATATGAGATCAAACAGGCTAAACACATGAAGGAAACTTTCCGTGAGATCATGCATTCGCTGGGAGCTGTGATCACATCAGGTGATAAAGATGATGCATCAAATGACTGGGGACTGAACTCGCCTGGAAAAATCATACATGAAGGTGGTACTGCAAGAATGGGTGCTGATCCAAAAACTTCCGTGTTGAATAAATGGAACCAGGCACATGATTGCAAAAACCTGTTTGTTGTGGATGGCGCCGCGTTTACATCGCAGGCTGATAAAAATATTACCTGGACAATATTGGCGTTAACCATGCGTGCGTCAGAATATATCGTGGATCAGCTGAAAAAGAATAATCTTTCGTAACAATTTGCCGAATTTTGCGGAATGGAATTTTTAACGGTTAAAGGTATCGGTAAGAAAAATGAGCGTGGCTTTGAATTGAAGAATATTTCTTTTACACAGGCTCGTCAGCATAATATCGCTATTGCGGGAGAAACCGGTTCTGGTAAAACAACATTATTGAAGATCATCGCCGGACTGGTTCAGCCAGGGTCCGGCGATGTTTTTTTTGAGGGCGAGAAGGTTATCGGCCCTGATTATAAACTTATTCCCGGTCACAAGGGGATCGTATATCTCTCGCAGCTTTTTGAATTACCGCATTTTTTAAGGGTTGAACAGGTGCTTGAATATGCAAATGAGTGGACGGAAGAAAAGGCCCGCCGCTTGTTTGAACTTTGTCGTATAACACATCTTTTTAAAAGAAGAACTGATGAATTATCCGGTGGCGAACGTCAGCGTATTGCGATCGCACGTTTGTTGATCATGGACCCGAAGTTGTTTTTGCTCGATGAGCCTTTTTCGAATATGGATCCCGCGAATAAGGATCTGTTAAAGAATATTATCCAGGATATCAGTATCGAACTGAAGATCTCATTTATAATGATCTCGCATGATCCGGTCGATAGTTTGTCATGGGCAGATGAGATGATCATCATGAAAGATGGAGAGATTGTTGAGAAGAATACGCCGTTTGAGATTTATAATAATACGGCTTCAGAGTATACGGCGGGTTTGTTTGGTAAGTACAATATTATTGAGGGTAAGATTGTGCGACCTGAGAAGGTTGCATTACGCGCCGGCACAAAAGGTGTTGTGAAGAATGTTAGATTTTACGGACATTATTGGGAGATGGATATTGCTGTTGGGAAAGATTTGGTTGTTAGCAGAGGGAATGTAGAATATAAGGTAGGAGACAGGGTGAATTTTTGAGTGAACTCCCCCCCGAAGCGTGGCGGCGCCTGCCCTTTTCAGACCTGGCCGCCGTAGCAAAGCGTAGGAGAAGAAGAGGGGAAATCTAGATACCAAGCCGCTTCACAAACTCATCCTTATAATTACTTCCAATAGGTATTTCAACATCTTTCACAAATAACCTGTTGCCTTCAATCAAACGCAGATGATCTTTGTTGATAACATAAGATCGATGCACGCGGATGAACTGATCCGTAAGCAAACCAACCACAGCGGTGAAACTCATTGCCGGCATGATAAGACCAGAGGTTGTATGTATTTTGGTATAGTTGCCACTTGCTTCCGCAAATACTATATCTGTCGCAGCAATCCTGTAAATCCTTCCATCTGCCTTAATAAAGATCTCTTCTGATTTTGGAGCATTCGGCTGTGATAGTTTTTCGGTTGCCTTGTCAACCGCAACTATAAACCGCTCCAATGAGAATGGTTTTAGAAGATAATCAACAGCAGCGAGATCAAATGCATCAACCGCATACTCACGATAGGCCGTAGTGAAGATTATCAATGGAGGGAATTTTAACGTTCGCAAAAATGAAATACCACTCAGCACCGGCATGTTGATATCAAGAAAAAGAATATCGACTTCATTTTCTTCAATTACTTTTTTTGCTTCGAGAGCATTTGTGCAGGATGCAATAACTTTCAATGCAGGTATATGAGCGCAATAGGCATTCACGATATCACGTGCTATTGGTTCATCATCAACAATCACACAATTGAAGCTCTGCATCTACCGGATTTTTAGCTGCAACATAACATTAAATTCTGTTTCTTTCGCATCGACGATCAGGTCGTGTTCGCCGGGATATAGTAGCTCAAGGCGTTTGCGCACATTAGCTAATCCAAGCCCACTGCTTCTGCTTTTATCTATTGCAGGCTCTGTATCTGCGACTTCAATTACTTCCTCCCTGTATGAGTTTTTTATAGTGAACAGAAACGATTTTCCCCAACTTTTTAACTCCATGTTGATGTACACATTTTCATCTGTACTGTTGCGGGAATGTTTGAAAGCATTCTCAACAAAAACGATCAGGAGCATGGGTGCAATCTTAAGATCATCATCTGTAAACTTTTCTATGGCAGATGTGAGCTGTAGCCTGTTGCCCATTCGCAATCTTTCAAATTCAATATAATTTTCCAGGTATGCTATTTCGTTTTTTACGGGTACAAATTCATCCTGTACCTGGTACAAAGAATAACGCAAAAGTTCTGAAAGCTTCAATAATAAGGCGGGTAATTTCTCATGATTGGTGATAGAGATCCCATACATATTGTTAAGTGTATTGAACAGGAAGTGCGGGCTCAGCTGCGAATGAAGTAGTGACAATTCGCTTTGACTCTGCGTTGCGGTCACTTTTGCTTGTTCAAGATTTTTCCTGATGGAATTTGTGAGAATGTAGGTGAGCAAACCCACCAGCATTCCTGAGATCAGGAGCGGTAGTCCAAGGAAAAATAAATTCATTCCGTTTTTTCTTCCGATCGGGTATTGGGTAACCAGGAAGATCCAGGAGACCAATGCAACCAGTAGCACAACCATGAAGAAAATCCAACCGGAATGAATATTTTTTTTTCCTGCGGTCATATATTGTCCCCAGGTTCTGCCAAAATACGCTGCGGCAAGCGTTAGCCCGGCTGTTAACAGCGTCGCAGGTCCCTCGCGATGCGGGATCATTTCATCCATAAAAGGATACACGACAACCGATACCAATATCCCCCCAAGAATATAAATCCAGGATTCCGGTACGGCAGCTTTACTTTTTCGCTTTATGTTATTGTTGGTAGCATTCATTGTGCAGCAAAGATTGAAAAACTAAAAACCTTCTCCTATTCAAAATGTCGAAACCCGGGAAATTGATGACGAAATTAAGCATCGGTGTTGGTTTCATTTCCGACATGAATAAATCGGATTCTGCCCTGTATTCATTCCTGTTCGTCATATAAATTTTCTCCGGGACCCGGCCCGGTCAATATTTGCGCTTTCCTTATCAAATATTGAATCATGAAATCGTTAATCCATCTGCTTTTTACATTTACTCTTTGTATTGTTATCGTTCCCTGCCGTTTGTTCGCGCAAACACCGGTACCAACCAAAACCGATATAATACCGTCAAAGTTCAAAGATTCAATGGCCGCCGTTACCGTCACAGCAAAAAAGCCATTGCTTGAATACCAGGTTGATCGTACGGTGGTAAACGTGGATGCGATGATCAGTGCTCCCGGAAGTACTGCGCTTGAGATCCTTGAGAAAACACCGGGTGTTGTATTGGATCTTAACGGCGGTATTTCGCTAAATGGTAAGACAGGTGTGTTGATCCTGATTGACGGAAGAGCAACACAGATGAGTGCTTCTGACCTAAATGCTTATCTGCGTTCCTTGCCGGGAGGCACGCTCGATAAGATCGAACTGATTGAAAATCCACCTGCACGTTATGATGCCGGAGGTAATGCGATCATCAATATCAAATTAAAGAAGAACAAGCTGCAGGGCTTTAATGGTTCAGTTACTTCAGGATATAGCCAGGGTGTGTATGCGCGGTCCGTCAATTCTTTGTTGCTGGGATATAGCAGAAAAAATCTGAACATTACTTCATCTGTTGGATATAACTATGATGCCGGATTCAATTCAAACAATGGATACAGAACTTATACCGATGCGTTTGGAAAGATTGTTTCGTTTATGAGAATGGATGGTCGGTCAAAGAATTTCGGGAACGCAGTAAATGGAAGAATTGCTGTTGATTACAAGCTGACGGACCGGACAAATATTGGCGCGATCTATAATGCGAATCGGCGTTCCGCAAAAGATCAGCAATATTATAACAATCTGCAGGGTACTGACCAAACCCGGACAGACTCTGTATTTTCTGGTATCACCGAAGTAAATTCAGATGCATCAGGAACTGGTTATAATCTGAATTTTTTTCACAGGGGTAGAGGCGATGGAGAGGAATTGTCTGCCGATCTTAACTACAGCAAATATAAAAATGAAGGTCTGCAATATCTCTTCAATCGTGTTTCAAACGACCAGGCAATTTTTGATGAAACAGTGTTTAGTTATCAGTTACCCTCTTCAACTGAAATTTATTCAGGTCAGGTAGATTATGTGCGTCCAATGAAGGGGAAAGCAAGGATAGATTTTGGAGCAAAGGGAAGTCATGTCATCAATGATGCAGCGCTTGACCTGATCGGAGAATTGCCTGCAAATGCCGTCCCTCAAAGTGACAGATCAAATCGCTTTATTTATAAAGAAACTATAGCTGCTGGTTATGTTAACGCACGAAAAGAATTCAGGCGATTTTCTATGCAGGCTGGTCTGCGTGTTGAAAATACAATGGCAGCAGGCAATCAGCTGGCAGATGCCAACGGACATGATTTTACGTTCAAACGATCTTATCTTAATCTATTTCCGGGTTTGTTTGTAACATACAAGGCTGATACAAACAATATTCATTTTTTCGATCTGAGTTTTTCGCGAAGGATCAGGAGACCGAACTACCAGTCATTAAATCCATTTTTGTATTTCGTTGATAATTATTCTTACTCGGTTGGTAATCCTGAATTACGTCCACAATTTGGAAATCAAATTGATTTAAGGTACCGTTACAAACGTTTGTTGTCGGTGGGTGTTCAGCATGGAATCTACTCCAATGTGATCTTCACTGTGGTTGAAAACAAAGATCAGATAGTTATCAATTCTCCTTCCAATGTCGCAGATGGTTATATCACTTCGTTTGTGACCAACTTGAATTTGCCCGTAACAAAATGGTGGACAAGCAATATCAATGTCAATTTTTACCGTTTGAAACTTAAAGGTGTTGCTGGTAAACAGGTGCTTGACCAGGAAACTTTTTCGGTTCGTGGTTCCCTGAATAATCAGTTTATGATTGCTAAAGGATTTACCGGTGAATTAAATCTGAATTACAACGGTCAGAACATTGCGGGGCAGAAAGTGATCGCACCTTATTACAGGATCAATGCGGGCCTTCAGAAGAAGCTACTTAAGGATAAGGCTAGTATAAGGGTTGTTGCTGAGGACGTTTTTTATACGAACAGACAGGTAGATGAAACGAGAGGAATTGCCGGGCTTGTTGCCACGAATACCAACTGGTCAGACAGCCGAAGGATTGGTATCAGTTTTACCTGGGCGTTTGGGAAGGATAAGGGTGGGAAGAAAAGGACGCTGAACGAGAATTCGGCGGCGGAGGAAAAGTCCAGGGTGGATTAAGGTGAAGTGACAAATTTTGGAATGGGTGTAAACGCTGCCTGGGTACTGTTCCTCCCAGCACGCCTGCGGCTTTTCCCTCCTCAGGTAGGTGGGAAAAGCCGTAAATTGCACCCCTTATGGCAAGAGGAAAAAGCAGTGAAGACAAACCAAAGGTCAAAATCACAAAAGAATCGTTGCGCGAGGCGCTCATATTATTTACATATGTAAAACCTTACCGCGGAAAATTGATCTGGGCGCTGGTATTTATTGCACTATCGGCGTTTACAACCAGTTTGTTTCCATTGTTTCTTGGAAAGATGATCGATGCTGCATCGCCGGGTGCCGGTTCGATGCCAACAGGCATGTCGCCGACATTCGGTTTAAATCTGAAGGATATCCATTGGAGTGTAAACACTACGTTATTACTGATCTTCCTGCAACTGACCATCCAGACTGTGTTTTCATTCATGCGTATTTACCTGCTTACCGAAGTTGGTGAAAGATCGCTTGCGGGGATGCGCAAAGATGTATATAGCAAACTGCTCACAATGCCCATGCATTTTTTCTCTGAGAAGCGCGTGGGTGAACTGAGCAATCGGATCTCCTCTGATCTTTCACAAATACAGGATGCAATCTCGTTTACACTTGCAGAATTCCTGAGAGGTATATTCACACTGATTATCGGTCTTATATTTATATTTCTGATCAGCGCGAAACTCGCATTGGTGATGCTTTCGGTTGTTCCAATCATTGCTGTGCTTGCTGTTGTATTCGGAAAGAAAATCAGGAAGATGGCAAAAAAAGCACAGGATCAGCTTGCAGAAAGCGGAACCATCGTACAGGAAACATTCCAGGGTATCACTGTTGTAAAAGCATTTACCGGAGAGTTTTATGAGGTGGGTCGGTATATCAAAAGTATTTATGCTGTTGTTGATACCGCTATTGCAAATGCAAGATATCGTGGTGGATTTGTTTCATTCATGATCTTTAGTGTATTTGGTACGATCGCATTTGTAATGTGGTATGGTGTGAATCTTATACAGAGCGGTCAGCTCACCATCGGCTCACTTACGATGTTTGTAATCTTTTCCATGTTTGTTGGTGGAACATTTGCGGGGTTTGCAGATATGTTTTCTCAACTACAAAAAACACTGGGCGCAACACAGAGTGTACGTGAGATATTAAGAGGCGAGTCTGAAGATATTAAACTTGAGCCAACAGTTATTGAACCTCAGAATAAGATCAAAGGCGTTGTTCAGCTTGACAGTATCGCCTTCAGCTATCCTTCAAGACCCGATGTAAAAGTGTTGAGGGGATTATCGTTGTCTGTAAACGCAGGTGAACAGATCGCGCTGGTTGGCCCAAGCGGTGCAGGTAAAACAACGATCGCATCGATGTTGCTGCGATTTTATCAGCCGGATTCGGGTGAGATCTTTTTTGATGGACGCAATGCCAAAGATTTCCCGCTTACACAATTGAGAAAACAGATGGCTTTTGTGCCACAGGAGGTTCAGTTGTTTGGCGGATCGATCAAAGAAAATATCGCGTATGGCAAACCTGATGCAACTGATGAAGCAATTGAAGAAGCAGCAAAACTTGCAAACGCGCATGAGTTCATTAGTAAGTTTCCTGAGCAATACGACACGATAGTTGGTGAAAGAGGAATCAAGCTTAGTGGTGGCCAACGGCAGCGTGTGGCGATTGCAAGAGCAATATTGAATGACCCTGCGATCCTTATACTTGATGAAGCAACTTCTTCACTTGATAGTCACAGCGAACAACTTGTTCAGGATGCATTGGATAACCTTATGCAGGGAAGAACATCTTTTGTGATTGCGCACAGACTTTCTACGATCCGCAATGCGGACAAGATCGTAGTGATCGATAAAGGCATCGTTTCTGAATCGGGAACCCACACGGAACTGATGACCCAAAACGGATTGTATCGCAAACTGAATGAAATGCAGTTTGATTTCGGGCTCATCAACCAGGTAAACGATCAACCGACCGAGCCAAATTCTCTTTGATTGATGCGGTTCATCTGAAGATAGGATAGATCAGTACATTTTCCATCTAACTTTCAGAAAATCAAAAATATGTGGAAATAAAATTTATTTCCTAACTTATCTTTTATGATATCCCGCCCGCTAAGTTTTAACCCTTATTAAACATCGAACACATGGTTGCGAAAATTAAAAAAGCTGATATAAATAACAATTCAATTCCAAAGTCGCAAACTGGCATAGCGGGGCTTGATGAGATCACTCAAGGGGGATTTCCTACAGGAAGAACCACGTTGATCTGTGGGTCCGCGGGTGCAGGGAAGACTTTAATGGCAATAGAATTTATCATCAGGGGGGCTCTTGAGTTTGGCGAGCCTGGT
>JBEVNF010000424.1:0-3023 GCA_040508255.1 Flavitalea sp. | reverse complement strand
CTATCTCTATCGATGCTTCACTTCCAAAGGGTGTTTATATCCTGAGAGTTAAGGATCAGACTTACAAACTGGTTAAAGAATAATTCAAACTACCTGCTATAAAAAAAAGAAGGCTGCTGGCCTTCTTTTTTTTGCTCTTTACTAATCTTAAAGATACCTGCCTGTAGAACTCTCTTTTACCTTTTTCAACCCAGCCGGTTCACCCGCATAAATGATCTTACCACCTCCATCACCTGCTTCGGGACCAAGATCAATGATCCAGTCGGCAGACTTGATCACGTCGGTATTATGTTCAATTACCAGGATAGAATGTCCCTGCCCGATCAGCGCCTGGAACGATGCCAGGAGCTTCTTGATATCATGAAAATGCAGACCTGTTGTAGGTTCGTCAAAAATAAAAAGTATATGTCCCTGTGCGCGACCCTTACCAAGAAATGAAGCGAGCTTAACACGTTGTGCTTCTCCACCTGATAGAGTATCTGACGACTGACCAAGCTTTACATATCCAAGACCCACATCGCTCAATGGTTTGATTTTCGGATAAATATCTTTTTCGTCCTTGAAAAATTCGAGGGATTCATCTACACTCAGTTCGAGCAACTGGTAAATATTTTTGCCCTTATAAGTTACTTCAAGCACTTCTTCTTTGAACCGTTTACCACCGCAGGATTCGCAGGTTAAATGCACATCAGCAAGAAACTGCATTTCAACAACCTGTTCACCTTCACCCTTGCAGGTATCACATCTGCCACCATCCACATTAAATGAAAAATGTTTTGGCTGAAAACCACGCATCTTGCTCAATGGCTGCCGCGCGTAGAGATCGCGGATCTCATCATAAGCTTTGATGTAGGTAACCGGATTGCTTCTCGAACTTTTTCCGATCGGGTTCTGATCAACCAGTTCAATCTGTGATATATAATCAATATCGCCGGTAACTGCTTTATGCAAACCTACCTTATCACTGAATTCACCCTTGATCTTCTGCAACGCGGGATATAATACCTGTTTAACCAGTGTGGTTTTTCCGCTTCCACTGACGCCACTCACCACGCAGAAAACATCAAGCGGGAAAGTTGCTGTAACATCCTGCAGATTGTTTTGTCGCGCACCTTCCACTACGATGGAGCGTTTCCATGTTGCAGGTTTTTCCGGTGCTTCTATTTTGAGTTTCCCGGTAAGATATTTACCCGTAAGACTATCCTTGTTTGCTGTGATTTCATCATAGTTTCCCGATGCCACCACTTCCCCGCCAAGATGCGAAGCCAATGGTCCCATGTCAATGATATGATCAGCTTCACGCATCATCATTTCATCGTGTTCCACCACTACCACCGTGTTTCCAAGATCACGCAGCTCTTTCAATACGCGGATAAGTTTTTCTGTGTCGCGTGAGTGGAGCCCGATCGAAGGCTCATCAAGTATGTATAACGAATTAGTGAGATTACTTCCAAGCGATCTTGTAAGTTGTATACGCTGACTTTCGCCACCACTCAGTGAGTTTGCAAGTCTGCTTAGTGTGAGGTAACCAAGACCAACATCCAGCAAGGTTTTCAACCTGTGATTGATCTCAACCAGAATACGTTTTGAAACCTGGTTCTGATATTCCGTAAGCTTTAGATCCGCAAACCATTTGTAAAGATCACGCACCTGCATTTCACAAAGTTCACCGATGTGTTTTCCGGAAACCTGGACGTACAAAGCTTCTTTACGGAGACGATATCCATTGCAATCAGGACAGGCAGTGCGGCCACGATATCTTGAAAGCAGCACACGGTACTGAACCTTGTATAAATTCTGTTCAACTTCTTTAAAGAAATCATTGATCCCGTTTACATAGGCATTGCCTTCCCAAAGCACCTTGTATTGTTCTTTGGTAAGATCCATGATCGGTTTATGAACCGGGAAGTCCGATTTTCTTGCTCCACGGATAAAAGCATCCTTCCATTCACCCAGCTTTTCACCGCGCCAGGGGGCAACGGCATTGTCGTAAACGCTGAGGCGACGGTCGGGGATCACAAGGTCCGAATCGATTCCAAGCACCATGCTGAAGCCTTCGCAGGTGGGGCAGGCCCCAAAAGGATTGTTGAACGAGAATAAATTGGGAACAGGTTCTTCGAAAAGGATTCCGTCCAGTTCAAACTTATTGCTGAAACCAAAGGTTTTATCCCCATTAACTTCAAGGGTCAGTTCCCCTTCGCCTTCATAAAATGCCGTACCCGCAGAATCTGCGATCCGGTGCAGATCGTCTTCATCAAAATCCTTTACCACGAGGCGATCGACCAGGAGATAACTGTTTTTCGAAGGCTTCCAGCCCGGAGTTTCAATGAGATCCTCGATCCTGAGCACTTCCCCTGTTGATTTTTTAGACCTGGCGGCGTCGTAAATCCTGGAAAATCCTTTCTGCAAAAGAATATTCAGTTCCTCTGTCGTCTCCCGGTTCGCATGCTGGCGGAACGGCACGAGTATCAGCACTTTATCGTCCTTTGCAAGACCCTGGATCGCCTTTACCACATCTGCCACATCATCTTTCTTTACCTCCCTGCCGGATACCGGGGAGATAGTCTTTCCTGCCCGGGCGAAAAGCAGCCTGAGATAATCATAGATTTCTGTCATACTGCCCACCGTTGAACGCGGGGTGCGGGTTGTAACCTTCTGTTCAATAGCGATTGCCGGGCAAAGCCCCTTAATAAAATCCACATCAGGTTTGGTCATTCTGGCCATAAACTGGCGGGCATAAGCACTCAGACTCTCTGCGTACCGGCGCTGACCCTCTGCAAAAAGAGTGTCAATTGTGAGAGATGACTTCCCGGAACCGGAAACACCGGTGACCACAATAAATTTATTGCGGGGGATTTCAACCGAGATATTTTTGAGATTATGAACACGTGCTCCCTTAATATATATGTTATCCGAGGCTCTGAGCATCTGAGCCGGGATGGTTTTCGTAGATTTTGGTGTCTTTACTGCCATAATTTGACTACAAATTTATTGCTTTGAAGACGGTTTTTAAGTAGAAACCT
>JBEVNF010000422.1:0-6250 GCA_040508255.1 Flavitalea sp. | reverse complement strand
AGATTCGTTCACTACTTCTTTGTCTGATTCATCAGTGCTATCCGCGCTTTTCATAAGCCGGATAGATACGAGCCCATGAAGCATTGACCACAAACTCTTCATCTTTACAAATGAATTCTGTTCAGTCGCGCCTGCTGATCTCAACACTCTTTCAATGGCTCTCTGGAGTATTAAAGTAAGATCCTGCAATTCAGTCATCGTACTCACTGTTTCGCAACTTGGCATTCCCATACCATACATCAGTTGATAATACTCTGTGTGCTCCATTCCGAATTTCCAGTAAGCTTCAGAAATGGCCCTGAGCGATTCTGCCGGTTCTTCAACCGAAAGCGCAGCCTCAAGCAAAATTTCATTCAACTCACTGAATCCCTGTTTTGTGAATTCCGCAAGGATCGCTTCCTTATTCGCAAAATGATCGTAGATCACAGGCACACTATACTCGATAGCTTCGGCAATTTTCCTGATCGACAGACCCTGCCAACCTTCTTCCTTCACGAGCTTCCATGCTGCCGACAGGATCGAGTCATACACTTCTTCTTTTTGCCTTTGTTTTCGTTCCGTGGTTCCCATTTTATTACTCTTAGATTTCCTAACTGCGTTAGCAAAACTAAGACGGATATCCGGATTCACCAAATCAATGTTTGAACTTTAATGTTAATGAAACGCTTATTCCTACTAACCTTTAGGTTAGTTGATGTCTAAACGTCGAAAGACCAGTTGGTTATCAAAAAGCGCTTAAACCGCATTTTCTGATATTTCTGCTATACAAAATGTGCAAACTTTAAAAAGCACGGGGAGAATCATCAGATTATGGATAAATTGCCAATCTGTATGAAAATTGGTCTGTTTATTCCCTGTTATGTTGATCAGTTCTATCCCAAAGTCGCGATCGCCACGTTGGAGTTACTGGAAAAATTCAATTGTGAAGTAGTTTTCCCGCTTGGGCAAACCTGTTGTGGCCAGCCAATGGCGAACAGCGGATATGCCAGCCTTGCAAAAGGTTGTGAAAAGAATTTCCTGGAAAATTTCAGGGGACTGGATTATGTGGTTTGTCCTTCCGGTAGCTGTGTGCTTCATATCAAGGAGCATCTGCATGACGAGACAGATCCCGGGGCCGCAGCCAGAATCCGCGATACCGTATTTGAACTCACAGAATTCCTTGTTGATATATTGAAAGTGGAAAATCTTGAAGCGGATTTCCCTTATCGTGTGGGCCTGCACGTTAGTTGTCACGGTCAGCGTGGCCTTCATCTGTCATCAATGTCTGAACTTGTTGCGCCGGCATTTTCAAAGCCTGAAAAGTTGCTTGGTATGGTGAACGGTATCGAGTTATTGAAACCAAAACGTATTGATGAGTGCTGTGGTTTTGGTGGTTCGTTCTGTGTTTTTGAAGAAGCGGTATCTGTGAAGATGGGTAAGGATAGGGTTCGCGAACATAACGCAAATGATGTTGAGTATATCACTGGTACTGATGTGAGTTGCCTGATGCATCTTGAAGGAATACTTAAAAGACAAGGAAGCACCGTAAAGACCTTGCATATTGCAGAAATCTTAAATCAGCGTATACATGTCCGTTCTTAAACATTCGGCCGCCGCTGCGAAATTTATCGCAAACGAGCCAAGAACCGACTGGCATGATGAAACCCTTTGGTTTGTACGTGAAAAACGCGATCGTGCAGCGCATACCGTTCCCGGGTGGGAGCAACTGCGTGAGCTTGCTTCTGAGATCAAAGATCATACTTTATCAAATCTTGATGTTTACCTCCGCGAGTTTTCCGATAAGGCAGAGGCCAACGGTGTAACTGTACATTTTGCGACTGATGCACACGAACACAATAAGATCATTCTAGGAATCATCCGCAGCAATAATATCGAAAGGATAGTAAAGAGCAAGTCGATGCTCACTGAAGAGTGTCATCTGAATGAAACGCTTATTCATGAAGGGATTGAAGTGGTGGATACCGATCTTGGTGAACGTATAGTTCAATTGAGAAAAGAAGCACCAAGTCATATTGTATTGCCGGCGATCCATCTTAAAAAAGAAGATGTAAGTACTACCTTTCATGAACATCTTCACACGCAACACGGCAATAACGACCCCCAATATCTTACAGAAGCGGCACGTCAGCATCTTCGTGATAAATTCATTCAATCACAACTCGCAATCACTGGTGTAAACTTTGCGATCGCCGAAACCGGTGGTTTTGTTGTTTGCACCAACGAGGGCAATGCCGACATGGGTGCAAATGCTGCGGCAATTCATATTGCCTGCATGGGTATTGAGAAGGTAGTTCCGCGCGCGGCAGATCTTGGTGTGTTTTTAAGACTACTCGCCAGAAGTGCAACAGGCCAGCCGATCACTACTTACTCAAGTCATTTTCATAAACCACGTCCGGGTCAGCAGATGCATATCGTGATCGTTGATAACGGTCGTACACGTCAGCTTGGTCGCGAAGATTTCAGGAACTCCCTGAAATGTATACGCTGCGCCGCCTGCTTTAACACCTGCCCGGTCTATCGCAAAAGTGGTGGCCATAGCTATCATAATGCAGTGGCCGGTCCGATCGGTGCTATTCTTTCTCCAAACATAGATATGAAGGAGAATGCCGATCTGCCATTTGCTTCCACGTTATGCGGTTCCTGCAGTAATGTTTGCCCGGTGAAGATCGATATCCATAATCAACTCTGGAAGTGGCGCCAGGAGATCGCATCCGCTGGTTATTCGGGCAAAGGAAAGGATCTGGCGATGAAATCAATGGCAGCAATGCTTGCCCGTCCGGCGGCTTACCGGTTTTCAGGTAAATCTGCGAGATGGATGCTGAGAACGCTTCCCGGTCTCGCGAAAAGCAAAAAGCTGAATGCCTGGTACAAACAACGTGAAATGCCCGACGCGCCAAAAGAAAGCTTCCGTGAATGGTATCTAAAAAACAAGAAATGACCTCAAAGGAACAAATACTGGGCGCAATTGCTGCAAACAAACCGGCCCTCCGCCCCTTGCCGGCACTCCCGGCCGAGCCAATCGACACTGAACCTTTTGTGAAACTACAGAAGTTCTCAGCCGTGCTCCAGGGAATCGGCGGAACGACTGAAGAAATAGAGTCGACAACGCAGATCACAGCATATAAATCTGAACTGATAGCAAAAGGGCTGAAGGTTGCATCTTTTTCACCGGAAGCGGGTCCGGGAAACTTTGAAGTTGATCCTTCCCAGACCGCGCCGGAACTGGAAATGGTCGACTATGCCTTTATCAACGCAACCCTCGGTGTAGCGGAAAATGGCTCAGTGTGGCTATATGAATCGCAGTTTGTGAACAGGCTGCTTCCATTTATCTGCCAGCATCTTGTGATCATTCTTCAGAAAAACACCATAGTTTCTGATATGCATGAAGCCTACCGGAATATTGATGCGATCAAAGAGGGGTACGGGCTTTTCCTCGCAGGGCCATCAAAAACCGCAGATATTGAACAGTCGCTCGTGATCGGCGCCCATGGTGCCCGGAGCGCGAAGATTTTTCTTATCTGATCCACCGGTTATCTTTGCAGGGTTAACTAACCAATTAATTAATAACGGATCACTGATGGAATCAAAAAAGATTGCTGCGGAAAAAGCTACGGCTTATGTTGTAAATGATATGATCGTGGGACTGGGTACGGGCTCTACCGTTTTTTATGCTATTCAGAAGCTGGGAGAAATGGTGAAAGAAGGTCTGCAGATAAAAACAGTTTCAAGCTCGGTGCAATCAAAAAAGATCGCAGACGAACTGAACATTCCATCAGTAGAATTCAGCGAAATAGAACATATTGATGTTTATATAGATGGTGCTGACGAAGTGGATCCTCATCATTTTCTGATCAAGGGTGGGGGTGGTGCCCTGCTACGGGAAAAAATGATCGCTTACAACAGCAAACGTTTTGTAGTGGTGGCTGATGAAAGCAAAGTGGTCAATGTGCTCGGAAAGTTTCCGCTTCCTGTGGAGATAGTTCCTTTCGCATATGATCTTACACTTGCGCATATCCGCAAACTCGGATCAGTAGCTGAACTCCGTCAAAAAGATGGTCAGAATTACATCAGCGATAACGGGAACTTAATCGCAGATTGTCATTTCAATGCGATCCCTGATCCGGCAGTACTGAATGATAAACTGCATGCGATTCCGGGTGTGGTAGAAACCGGAATCTTCCTGAATACCATTGTCAGCCAGGTGATTATCGGTTACCAGGATGGCAGTGTAAAGGATCTTCCAAGGGTATAAAAAGATTTTTATCTTTGCACCACTAAAAGGATGCTGCCTCGCACCTGAAAACCCCCGATCATGAATCTTTCACTTACATTTCCAACCCAACGCTATTACAGGGTTGGGGTAAGCATATTTTTCTTTCTGCAGGGACTGACTTTCTCTACATGGGCAAGTCGCATCCCGGATATCAAGAACCTTCTGAAGCTTACAGATGCTGGTCTCGGTGCTGTATTGTTCGCTTTGCCCGTTGGTCAGCTTACAGCGATGGCACTTTCCGGCTACCTGGTAAGCCGGTTCGGAAGCAAAAGAACCTTGACCATCGCAGCACTCACTTATCCTGCAGGCCTGGTGCTGCTTGGCGCTGTAACCACTGTCTGGCAACTCACAATCGGACTGTTCATCTTTGGTATCTGCGGCAATCTCAGCAATATTTCGGTAAACACGCAGGGGGTAGGGGTGGAGCGTCTTTACAGACGTAGTATTATGGCATCCTTTCATGGCCTGTGGAGCCTCGCAGGTTTTCTTGGTGGATTGATCAGCTCCTTTATGGTTGCCGATCATATTCCCCCGTTCACCCATTTCTGTATCATTTATGTTGTTGGCTTTGTGGTCATGTTGCTTGCAAGACCATACATTCTTCCAAGAGATGCGAGCCAGGCTTCGGCGACAAAAGGAAGCATCTTTGTGAAACCTGATTCCTATATCGTGAAGCTGGGAATGATCGCTTTCGCGAGCATGATCTGTGAAGGAACGATGTTCGACTGGAGTGGCGTTTATTTCGAGAAAGTGGTTAAAGCGCCCAATGATCTCACACGCATGGGCTTTGTTGCGTTTATGAGTACAATGGCGGGAGGAAGATTTGCGGCAGACTGGCTTGTTACAAAATTCGGTGTGAAAAGAATTCTCCAGGTGAGCGGGATCACGATCGTATCGGGTATGTCACTCGCGGTTGCGTTTCCGGGTTTGCTAATGTCAACGATTGGGTTTTTATTGATAGGACTTGGTGTGTCTTCGGTTGTGCCTCTGTGTTATAGTCTTGCAGGAAAATCAAAAACAATGGTTCCTGGTCTGGCACTTGCCGCTGTTTCTTCGATCGGCTTCCTTGGATTTTTATTAGGTCCCCCGGTTATTGGATTTATCGCTGAACTGTTGAGCCTTAGATGGTCTTTTATTCTTGTGGCCTTGCTTGGCCTTGGAACGACCTTACTGGCAGGGAAGGTAAAAGCTTCTTAAAGTTACTTCCGGTAACATGTTTCAGAAAAGTTACCGGAAGTAAGTTTCTTCCTATCTGAATACTCCACTCAAAAATACCTTCATATCATTCCATGAAGCTGTGTCAGCTGCAGGATTGTATGCGATTGGCATTCCAAACTTTTTCTTATTCTCATCAGCTTCAGGATTTGTAAAAGCATGCGTTGCATTCGGATAACTCCTGAATGTGAATTTCGCTCCTACAGAGTCCATCGACTTTTTGAACTGTGCTACTTCAGCTTCCGGAACAAAGTTATCAGCCTCACCATGAAGTACTAAAACATCAGCCTTTGTTTCGCCTTTTTTTGGAGCGATACCTTTAAGTCCACCATGAAAACTTACAACACCTTTAAGGTTCTCACCAAGCTTTGCAGCAGTGATCACCATGCTGCCACCAAAACAATAACCGATGGCTGCGATCTTTGATGTGTCAACCTGGCTGTATTCTTTCAATTTTGAAATTGCAGCATCGATACGTGATTTCACCAGTGCCGGGTTACCATAGAAAGGTCCGGCGAGTTTACCTGCTTCTTCAGGGTTAGCACCGATCTTACCATTACCGTAAAAGTCAACTGCGATAGCTACATAACCAAGTTCAGCAAGCTCTCTTGCACGTCTCTTTGGATACTCATTTAATCCCCACCATTCCGGTACCACGATCACTGCCGGTCTTTTGGTAGTTGTGTTTTCATCATAAGCAACATAGCCCAATACTGTTGTTGTATCAATCTTGTAACTTATCTCTTCCCCTTTGATCTTTGA
>JBEVNF010000419.1:0-3267 GCA_040508255.1 Flavitalea sp. | reverse complement strand
AGATTTAATGAAATAATGTGGTTTGTTGGGTAATTTACTAATAAATCACAGTTAAGGCATCAAATTGGTCAACAATCATGGCCATCTTTTTGATGATAATAAGAAGTCATCATATATGTTCATGATACATGTTGCTCTATGAGGCATAGATTAAATCTATGTTTGTCAATCAACCTAACAGACCTAAATTTGTTGAATATAGATGCAACACATTGTTGTATAGGAACATTTTTATCATTTAATCTTTTAATAACAGTACTATGGCTTTTACTTTACCTGCGCTTCCATATGCGCACGACGCTCTTGAACCACATATTGATGTTACTACAATGCAGATTCACCATGGTAAACACCATCAGGCATATGTAGATAACCTTAACAAGGCTATTGCAGGTACTCCAAACGAAAATAAAACCATCGAAGAACTCGTTGCAGCTGCCGGCTCTATCAGCCCGGCTGTAAGAAACAACGGTGGCGGTCACTGGAACCATACATTCTTCTGGAGTGTTCTCGGTCCAAATGCCGGCGGTGCACCAACAGGAAAGGTTGCTGAAGCGATCAACAGTGCCTTTGGTTCATTTGATGCATTCAAAGAAAAATTCAATGCAGCAGGCACAACAAGATTTGGTTCAGGTTGGGCATGGCTTATCGTTAAAGACGGTAAACTGGAAGTTACTTCAACTCCAAACCAGGACAATCCATTGATGGATGTTGCTGAAGTTAAGGGTACTCCGATTCTCGGTGCTGATGTTTGGGAACATGCCTACTATCTGAAGTATCAGAACAAGAGACCGGATTATCTTGCAGCTTTCTGGAACGTAGTTAACTGGACCAAGGTTAACGAACTATTTGAAAAAGCAGCTAAATAATTTAATGATATTTTTATATACATCCCGCCCCGACAGGCGGGATTCTTTTTTAAACTATTTATATTTATTGCATGAAAAACATTACAACGTTTGCAATAGCAGCCACAGTAGTATTATTCGCTTCATGTTCAGGCGGTGGAAAGGAAGTATTGATCATATCGAGCGGAAAGATCAGCCTTGGAGAGAATAGCGTTACTCTTTCATCTGGTACACAACATAACGAAGAAAAACTTCGTGTAACTGATGAGGCCTTTACTGTTAAGACTCCCGAAGGTGATCGCGAGATCAAACTTCCGGATCATGGTCTTTATGTATTGAATCTGAAAAAAGATACACTGGTAGGTAGCTATCAGCGGGTTGTAGAAGGAACCGGTGAAACACGTATCACACAGGATATCCTGGCCCACAGAGTTGATAGTCTGAAACAACTCACTGCCGGAACAAATGTAAGCGCTGAGAATAAAAACTTTTTTCTGCCTCCGGGCCAGCTCGTAAAGATCAGTACCAATCTTCAGTCACAGGTCGTAGGACCATACAGAAAACTTCCCACAAGCTATGAAGGTGGTAAGGAACATGAAATTTACAAATTCTCAACAAATGCTGAGATCAGGGAAGTGATAGAAAAGCTGAAGCCATTGATGAGTGATGTTGATTCGACAGCTACTAAAAAATAAACTATTTCTCTTAATCATATAATCCCGCACTAAATGCGGGATTTTTTTATGGTACAGGATCCTCGCCATGACCACCCCAGGGATGGCATCTCGAGATCCTTTTGATGGCAAGCCAGAAACCTTTGAACAGTCCATATTTTTTAAATGCTTCCAACGCATAATGCGAACACGTTGGTGTGTACCGGCATTGCGGGCCCAGCCATGGAGAGATCACCCATTGATAGATTTTTATCAGTGCGATAAATGGATAGCTTAATATCAGCAACATTTGCTTCATGATTCAGACCTTCTCTTTTGCAGGATTTGTTAACTGCTCTATCAGTTTTCGCAGGGCAGATTTTATCTTGTCTTCAACAAGTGCGTAGTCAGGAAGTTCTTTACCGGTGAAAATAATAAAGATGGCCAGCTTTATGCCGATGGGGTCCAGTTTGGTCAGCAGATCAGATTTCTGATGGCGGTAAGCTTCGCGGAGAAGTCTCTTGATCCTGTTGCGGTGAACGGCGCGTTTGAAAGTGCGGCTGCTGGCTGTGAAGCCTGCCTGGAGTGGTTGGTCGGATTCTTTGAGAATGCTATAGGTTATCCGTATAGGGAACGACGACACTCCACGACCCTCCTTGAAGAGTGCATCAATGATCTTGCGGCTTTTGAGACGCTCGGATTTGTTGAGAGATGCTTTGATTGATAGTTGGTTTAATTTATTTCGAGTCGCTGCTGCTCCTCCCCGTCACCCCTCCTCAGGGAAGAGGAGAAACTAAAAAAGCCCCGCCTTCGCATTTGCTTCGGTGGGGCTGAATATTGTTCGATTGTAATGTCGGCGATATTACTTTAGGCGACTTTCGTCAGAAACACTCAGTTTCTTACGACCCTTTGCTCTGCGGCTAGCCAGTACTTTACGACCGTTAGCGGTTTGCATACGCTTGCGAAAACCGTGAACAGTTTTACGACGACGTCTGTGTGGCTGGAATGTACGTTTCATTGTTTGCTTTTTAAATGTTACTAACCCGTTTTGGAATATTGCCTGTGGAGAAACAGGCATCATTTCAAACTACAGTACGGGCACCATCCCGTTGCTGCCGTGAAAGGGACGGCAAAGGTAATAAAAAACAGCTATCCTTGCCAACAGGATCCGCTCTTTTTTTGAAAGGAGCCAACTATTGATAGGTTACGCTGAAAACTCCGTTCGTGATCTGGGAGGTAGCCCCGGTGAGATCACTTACCATCTTACCCTCAAAAGTTCCGCGCA
Source organism: Flavitalea sp. (assembly GCA_040508255.1). Classification (GTDB taxonomy): domain Bacteria; phylum Bacteroidota; class Bacteroidia; order Chitinophagales; family Chitinophagaceae; genus DATHKG01. The sequence goes on along the minus strand of JBEVNF010000419.1, from coordinate 481 downwards.
CCAGTTTCTTCGTAGCATCATTTTCAAGAATAACCAGTTTTCCGGATTCAACCGATTTAAGCTTTGTTGGATCAGGAGTGGTGGATACTGTCATCAGGTTCATTGCCAGCTGATCTGTCTCAGGCAATACGTACTCACCTACCGGACGACTCAGCGGGAATTGAATGGCAATCATCTGGGTGCCGCTTATGCCAACCAGGTTCAGGATCCCATAGCCGTTGATTGCATTCACCTGCGCTGATCCATCGAAGTTCGCACCGTCGATCTTCGCAGTAAATACTTTGCTTCCTGTGGTTCCGCCGCCGGTGTTACCACCGCCTCCGATACCACCACCTCCGTTAGAAGGAATACCCGCGTTCGGATCCCATGACACGTTTTCGATTACACCCTGAATGATGGTTTTTTTAGCATTATCTGAGTCACGGAACACTTCAAATTCAAAAGTTCCGGAAATGGTCTTTTTAACAGAATCGATCTTTGT
>JBEVNF010000381.1:0-3250 GCA_040508255.1 Flavitalea sp. | reverse complement strand
AGGTTTGTTGCCGCGGGAAATAACAAAGGTCAGACTTTTGTTGCGAAACAGGCTCTCGAAGAAGAGACGATAATGAAGATCGGTGATGACGACGCAGAACAATTGCATGAATTCAAAGCAAATGAGTCAAAGCTGCCTGGCATTGAACGGTCATTGGAATCTACTGTTCGGAAACCCCTGGCTAAGTCGGGATCCGCTACAGATGAAAATGCCCGCTCATTTGATGTATGGTCTGACAACAACGATTATAAAACATCCCGCGAGCAAATATTATTGGCTGAAGAAGATGCTGAACAAGCTGCGTTACACGCAAAACAAGCTGAGGAGCGACAAATTGTTCAAAAACTTTTAGCAGAGGCAAAACTTTCACTTCAGAAAGCACAGGAGGAAAAGGTTTTAGCTGATCAGAGAAGGGTAAAAGCGGAAGAGCAATTAAAGATCACAGTGCTGGAAAGGATCGGGGCTGAAGTCGAACGCCACAAAGCTGAACAGAACAGAGCCCGCATCAGTGCTGAAAAACAGAACTAAGGAAACAGTCAATAGAATAACCATCAATTTTTCTTCAACATCATCATCACGAATAGACTGGTGCGCGACGGTCAAATCGTGATTGATTAATCACTGATACAAATCATGCAATACAAAAACTTCCGTGTTTCACGGAACAGGCGAAGTATTGCCATCTCTAAAAACTCAAACAAATTAAAAATGAAAAAGTCAATCGTACTGGCCGCAATTGTTCTGGCCACAGGGATCATCTATTGCCCATCCGCATCTGCGCAGGCTAAGAAACAGCAAAATGTAAATGTGATCAATGAAGACGAATCAATGATCACTACCAATGAAGATGATGCGAAATATGAAATACGCATGAAAGGTAAAGCCATGGTGGAATTAAAAGTTAATGGCGCACTGATACCCAAAGAGGACTATCCAAAATATGAAACAAAGGTCCAGAATATCCTTGCAAGGGTTGAGAAAGATCGAAGGCTTGCAGAAGATGATCGCAAACACGCTGAGAAAGAATTGCGTGTTGCCGAAACCCGGCACGAACTTGCGCAGGAAGAATTGTTGATCGCTGAAAAACAACGTAAGCTATCTGAAAAAGATCGTGAACGCACGATGCTTGACGTGGAAAGAACAAAAACAGAACTTCAACATGCAGAGGAACAAATGGCGAAGTCTGAAGAAGACAGGACGCGTATCAAAGAGGAAACAAGGCTGATCTCAGCGCGTACGAAAGAAGTAGAGATTGCAAGAAAGCAAGCGGAAAACGCACGCGCAAATGCGGAAATAGGCCGGAAGCATGCAGAAGAAGATCGCAAATTACTCGATGACCTGTTTGAAGTATTGATCGATGCTAAAATCGTAAGTGATCGTGATGAAGTAAAGTCAATTGAACTTGACGAAACAACCCTTCTTGTAAACGGTATAAAACAATCTGAATCGCTTCATGATGACATGCTCAAGAAGTCAAAAAGCAAAGGCCATAAAAGTGTCAGCTACAAAAATGATAACAGCGGAACCAGGTTCTCCGTTGATTAACTGAACATTTCAAGCCTGATCTTTGTAACTTATCATATAAAATCAAAATCATGATAACATTTATAGGTACAGGCTTACTTGGTGCAAACTTTACAAAGGCTCTGATAAAGAAAGGCGAGAAGGTGCGTGTCTGGAACCGCACATTTGAAAGAGCGAAAGCTTTGGAAGCAGATGGTGCTGTAGCAGTGCAGGATATAGCCGAAGCAGTAAAGGGGATTGACAGAATTCATATTACGTTAAGCGATGATGCATCTGTCGATGCGGTGCTTGCCCAGGCAAAACCTGGTCTTTCAAAAGGCACTATACTGATTGATCACACGACAACCACGGAAAAGGGAGCTGTACGAAGGACTGCAGAATTTGCAAAGGAAGGAATCACTTATGTGCACGTACCTGTTTTCATGGGGCCGTCCAATGCGCTTGAAAGTACAGGTGTGATGCTGATTTCCGGAGATCAGGCTGTTGTAGAAAAAGTAGAACCATGGATCAGCCTGATGACGGGCAAAGTGTTGAATTTTGGCGACAAAACAGGAAAGGCTGCAGGAATAAAACTGATGGGGAATCTTTTCCTTCTCACGATGACCGGTGGATTTTCTGATATGCTTGCACTTGCGAAGTCGCTTGAGATTCCTTCTGCTGATCTGAACACCTTGTTTGAATCATGGAACCCCGGATCAATGGCTCCCGCGAGACTGAAAAAGATCACAGCTGGTAACTTCGAAGATCCTTCATGGGAACTGCGGATGGCCCGTAAAGATGCCAGGCTGATGATTGAAGAAGCAGGAAACGGAGGTAAAACACTTAACGTGATCCCTTCAATTGCTGCCCAGATGGATAAATGGATCGAAAAAGGGAAAGGTGACAAAGACTGGACGATCATTGCTTCAGATAATCTGTAAGTCCTGAAAATAATAAGCCGGATGATTTTCTCATCCGGCTTTTATATAGATGGTCGCTTGACCGATATATAAAAACTATAGGGTCCAGTTTGGCCTGATGTAATGACAGGTATAGCCGTTCGGATGTTTTTGAAGATAATTCTGATGTTCTTCTTCTGCATCCCAGAATTCAGCGGCAGGTACAACCTGCGTAACAACTGCTCCCGGCCATTTACCTGAAGCGTTAACATCTCTGATCACTTCCTCTGCTGTAGCTTTCTGTTCATCATTACTATAAAATATCGCTGACCTGTAGGATGTACCACGATCATTTCCCTGTCTGTCCTTTGTTGAAGGATCGTGAATCTGGAAGAAAAACTCAAGTAATGTTCTATATGATAAAACTGCAGAATCAAATTCTACCGCTATTCCTTCTGCATGCGTACCATGATTACGGTAAGTAGCATTTTTGACATCACCCCCTGTGTACCCAACTACTGTTGATTTTACACCCGGAAGATCCCTTATCAACTCTTCTACTCCCCAGAAACATCCGCCGGCCAGAATTGCTTTTTCGATTGCCATACTATTTGTTTTAATCTAATCATCCATTAATATACCAGAACTTCCAATCTGCTCTTTTGTCACCTGATTGCAGGAGGTATTCTGACTGTTATCTGATCCTTCGCTATCCTGCCTGTATTATCGTAGGCAAAAAGTTCAAACACATAGGTTCCCTGCGCATCCAGAGGATGTTGGTCATTGAAAAATTAGGCGTTACAATGCTAACCTGTCCTCCCGAAACTTTGGTCCATTTATAAGTCAGA
>JBEVNF010000356.1:0-3311 GCA_040508255.1 Flavitalea sp. | reverse complement strand
ACAAACTCAACAATTATGAAACTGATAAAAATCCTTTCAATATTCATGGTGATGGCATTTGCATCCTGTGAAAAAGATAATTACGACGCCCCTACTGCTGGCTTGTCAGGAAAGTTTATTGATGCAGAAACCGGAGATCCTGTTCAACAGGATATCATTCGGGGAACACAGATTGAATTGATCGAGCATGGATACGACCCTGTTTCACCTCAGTTTTTACTTGTAAAAAATGACGGCAGTTATGAAAACAGCCTGCTGTTTGCAAACACTTATACAGTTCGACCGGTACGTGGAAACTTCATCCCCGTTGAACCGCAGGATATCCAGATCAATAGCAGCACCGTGCTCGATTTTCCGGTAACACCTTTTATCCGCATACTAACTCCGAAAATTGAAAAAAGCGGAACAAAAGTTATTGCCACTTTCAACCTCGAACAAAATGTACTGAATGAGGTGAGCAAGATCGGTCTCTATGCCCACTCCGATTCAAGAGTTGGCGAACCAATGCGTTTATTTGCTACGGAACAGCAGTTAAACAGCGTTTCTGATCCTGCAACAACTTATACACTTGAGATTGATCTTGCAGCAAACTCAACCGTGCTAAAGCCAGGCAACTCATATTATTTCAGGATAGGTGCGCTGATCTCTGTAGGTGAAGCAAAGCTCAATTATGCACCTGCCGTTAAGATTGATCTCTGATTATTACAACTATCAAATTCAAACTATGATCCGTTCTTTATCAATAATAGCAATACTGATAATCATTATCGCCTGCACGAAAAAAGCAAACCCGGGAGATGATACGACCCTGCCCCCACCTGAAGAAATAAAGGAGACAGTTTATGATGAAAGCGGCTGTTTATTTACATCTTATAAAGGGCTCGTGATGGCTGGTTACCAGGGATGGTTTGCAGCCGAGGGAGATGCATCCGAACGCGGCTGGTATCATTACACAAATCACTCCTGCGGCGGGTTTGCACCAGGTTGTTCAGCAGTTGATTTCTGGCCCGACATGCAGGAATACACAAAAAAATATCCGAGTCCATTCAGCTTTAGTAACGGCAGCAACGCACCGTTGTATAGTCCTTACGATGAAGAAACAGTTGACCTGCATTTCAAATGGATGAAAGACTATGGAATAGATGGCGTGTTTATGCAGAGATTTGTTGTGGAGATCAAGAACTCCAATACAAAAGGCAAAAGACACTTCAACAAGGTTCTTGAAAATGCACTGAAGGCTGCAAAAAAGTATGACAGAGCTATTGCCGTGATGTATGATCTCAGTGGTTGCAGTTCAGCCGATGTTGCCTATATCGAACAGGACTGGAAAGAATTGCAGCAGCTATTTTCCTTGTTCGACAACAAGATCCATCCAACCTATGTACGACATAATGGCAAACCTTTGCTTTCTATCTGGGGAGTTGGATTCAACGACAACAGGCAATATTCCATTACTGATGTAGATAATCTTATTAATAAGATCAAAGGACCGGAGAAAAAGATTTCTGTCATGCTTGGCGTGCCCTATTACTGGAGATCACTCGGTCGTGATACTGAAAACTCCACGCAGTTACATCCGTTAATAAAGAAATGCGATATCGTAATGCCATGGGCAGTGGGTCGATATAACAACGACAGTTACAGTAACGTTGCTGGTGTTGAATTAGCCGGTGATGTTGCCTGGGCAAAAAATAACAAAGTGGATTATGTGCCGCTGGTGTTTCCTGGCTTTAGCTGGGGTAATTTGAAAAACGATGAAGCATCCTACAATTCAATCCCTCGTTTGAAGGGTGATTTTTTATGGAAACAGATAGCTGGTGCGAAAATTTCAGGTGCATCGTCTTTGTATGTCGCGATGTTTGATGAAATAGACGAGGGCACTGCCATCTATAAATGTGCGCTGGAAAAGGATCTTCCTTTACATGGCTCCAAAAGATTTATCGGTATCGAAAATGATCTGTCATCCGATTATTATCTGTGGCTGACCGGGCAGGCTGGCAAATGGTTTCATGGTGAAACAGGATTTGGCACAACAAAACCTGTGAGACAATGAGACACAAAACACTTACAGCGCGCATGATCGCCTTCATTGGAATTATCGCTACCCCGATGATCTCCATAGCTCAACTGAAACATTCACCACAGACAAACTATCCGGAATACACCGGTCTTGTGATGGCTGGTTACCAGGGTTGGTTCCGCGCTGCCGGAGATGGTTCTTCGTCGAAACGTTTTGCTTACGGTGATGAGAAAAGATCCGGCATAGATATGTGGCCGGATGTATCTGAGTATTCGAAAACTTATGAAACATCCTGGAAACATGCAGATGGAAAACCAGCGCGTTTCTTTAGCTCGCTCGATAAAAGCTCCGTAGATCTGCATTTCAAATGGATGCGTGATTATAAGCTCGATGGTGTTTTTATGCAACGATTCTTCAACAATGCGAAGAGACATGACACGGAATCATCTGCTATTTTGCGAAACGCGTTGCAGGCAGCATCTGAGAACAATCGCGCTATCGGTATCATGTATGATCTCTCTGGTCTGAGTGGAAAAAATGAAGACTGCACCGCGATTATCGAAGACTGGAAATTTATGGTTGATAGTCTTAAGGCCACAAATCAGGATGGAGTTAAAACCTATATCCATCACAAGGGAAAACCTCTTGTAACGATCTGGGGTATCGGATTTCCTGATCGACCATATAATATCAGAAGTATTGGTCTTGAACGCCTGATCGACTTTCTGAAAAACGATCCTGTGTATGGTGGTTGTTCCGTGATGCTTGGCGTACCTGCGTTCTGGCGGACACTAAACGCAGACTGTATCTCGGATCCATACCTGCATGATATTATAAAGAGTGCAGACATAGTCATGCCCTGGAATGTGCAACGATATACGCCCTTGCTTCATAACGATATGGATAGATTCAGGGATAACCTGATAGCTGACCAGGAATGGTGTAAAGCCAACAATCTATCCTATGTACCATGCATCACACCGGGTTTCAGTTGGCACAATCTCAGCAAATACGAATTTCCTGATGATGTGAAACCTGTAGCATCGATACCGAGGCAAGGCGGAAGATTTTACTGGCAACAGATTTACACTGCACTTAATGCCGGCGCAAAGATGCTGTATGTTGCCATGTTCGATGAAGTAAATGAAGCGACAGCAATATTCAAAACAACAGATAATCCGCCTGTGAGTAAAGCGACCTCCTTTATAACGAATGACGGAAAACCATCTGATCATTATTTGTTTCTTACGGGCGAGGCGGCAATGATGTTAAAAAAGCAAAAGCCTTTGAC
>JBEVNF010000344.1:0-4350 GCA_040508255.1 Flavitalea sp. | reverse complement strand
CGAAGTTTCATCGACAGATTGTAAACCTTAACCTTATACAATGCACTTATCTTTACATACTTCATAAGCTTACTGCGTTGTTTAATTATGGCATGCACCCGCAAGGCATAAAGCTTCAAATCAAGCCGGATGGAATAAAATCAGGGTTTGAAAGGAAAAGGATTTTGATAAAAACTCAATCGTTTGATCTTATAGATTGCACGTCATCTGCTCCTGGGTGATCAGTATTATACCAATCATTGCTAACGATCATGGATCGCAATGGCAGCCGGGGTATTTGCAGATAACAATTAGGGCAATACCAAGAGCCTCCCGAAACTCTCTTCCGGCTTGTATTCCTACCGCGTCGTTTCGCGCGAAGGAAAAATATATTCCGGGAAGGTTATTGTGACTGATTGATAAAAAAGGAAATCGACACTTAATAAATTGGCAATCCCCTGCAAAAAAGTTGCAGGGGATTTTTTTTGTTAAATCGTTTTAACACTCTACTTTCGGATCGCTAATGTAGTTGCACCCCCCTGAAAGCTAAAACGAATTAGTCACCAATTAACTCAGCTATATGATTTTACCAAACTACTGCCAACGCAATTCCCATTGCGTATTCAGGTAACGTGCATGACTATGCGTAAACCGCTACTTATTTTTTCCGAAAGTTTTTTCCAACAGTAATTTTCAAACCACAAAGCACACACATCTAAATCCATTACGATGCTTGAAATCTGTTTTAATGTTTACAATGTAAACAGAGGGAGGCTTATCGCTTCATGCCTGATCCTCTTTTTTTATTTCCTTCCTGCTAAATCGTTTTCGCAACAACAGACGGTTGAAACCGTGGCTGTGAGTGGCGTTGTGCGGGATCGTTCCGGCTCATTCCTTTCCAACATTTCGGTAACGGTAAATGGTACCAGTCGCGGTACAACAACCAATGCCAAAGGAGAGTTTTCCATTCGTGCGTCGAAGATCGACAGTCTTGCATTTACTTCTGTCGGTTACACGCCACTATTGGTAGCTGTATCTGATAACACAAGACTTAACATCATCATGGAAGCCGATGCTGGTTCACTGAATGATGTTGTTGTTGTTGGTTTTGGACGGCAACGTAAGATCAGCGTTATCGGTGCTCAATCCACTATCAACCCTGAAGAACTAAAGCTACCCGTGGCAAACATCAACACGATGCTTGCGGGTAGAATTTCCGGGGTGGTGGGTGTGCAGCGTGGTGGCCAGCCTGGTCGTAATGGTGCAGATATCTGGATCCGTGGTATCTCATCGTTTGGTGGTGGCTCTACTTCGCCATTGATATTGGTTGATGGCGTTGAGCGCTCTATCAGCAATATTGATCCACAAGATATTGCGTCATTCACCATCCTCAAGGATGCAGCCGGCACTGCCGTCTATGGAGTACGGGGCGCAAACGGCGTTGTACTTGTTACAACCAAAACCGGTAAAATCGGTAAGCCAAAAGTAACGCTTGACTATAGTGAAGGGCTTGCAACTTTTACCAAACGCCCTGAGATGGCGCGCGCTGAAGATTATATGATCGCGGCTAACGAATCATTTACCACAAGAGGACAAAACGCAAAATATTCACAGGAATATATCGACAATACTTTGAACAACAGTGACCCTGAACTTTATCCCAATGTGGATTGGTTTGAGGAATTGTATCGCAAGGCAGGTCGTGTTCGCCGGGCAAACGTAAACGTAAGTGGCGGTGCCGAAAACCTCAAATACTATGGTTCGGTAGGTTACTATGACGAGACTGGTCTTCTTAAAAATGACAAGCTACAGCAGTACAATTCGGATTTGCGATTCAGGAGATTCACTGTGACAACCAACGTTAACATGAACGTTTCAAAATCCACAAAGGTTGATATAGGTATCCGTGGATTCTTTACAAACAACAATCTCCCCGCGGTCAGCACCGATGAGATTTTCGGATCAGCAATGACCACGCCGCCAACTGAATATCCATTGGAATACACAGGCGGTTTTGTTCCGGGCAGAAACCCTAATGGTGGCTTTCGAAATCCATGGGCAGATCTTACCCGCAGAGGGTACAGAACCGAGTTTGAAAATCAGATAAACTCAAACCTTCGTCTGACACAGGATTTTTCGTTTTGGGTTAAAGGACTTACAGCTACTGGTATGTTCGCATTTGATGCCGTAAACTTTACTGGCATCACACGCGGGAAAAGGGAAGACACCTACGCTCCAGATGCACAAAATCCGAGAAATCCTGATGGTTCACTGAACCTTAACCGTACATATGTAGGAAGTGGAAACTATCTTGGTTATGATAGAGGTAACTCAGGTAACAGAAGATTCTATTCTGAAGCTTCAATAAACTATGACAACAGTTTTGGTAAACACCGGGTTGGTGGACTCGTCTTGTTCTACACAGATGACTATATGAACCTGTTTGCAGACAACTTCACACAATCAATTCCTGAAAGATATCTTGGTCTTGCTGGTCGCCTTACCTATTCATATGACGACAGATACTTTGTAGAAGCGAATGTTGGTTATAACGGATCTGAAACCTTTACACCGGAAGAACGATATGGTACATTCCCTGCGTTTGGTCTGGGTTGGGTGGCTTCGAACGAAAAGTTTTTTGAAGGTATCAAGAACGTGATCTCCTATCTTAAATTCAGATACTCAGATGGTATTACTGGTATCGGAAAGATCGGTGGTAACCGTCGATTCAACTTTCTTACTGAACTTTCAAACAATGTTGATGGCTATCGCTTTCACAGGAACCTCGATGAACAACGTGGTATCAACATCACCGAATATGGTGCAAGTTCCGTGTGGGCACAGGCACGCAAACAGGATCTCGGCATTGAGATCAAAACGCTCAACGATAAACTTTCACTTATTGTTGATCTCTTCAGGGAACATAGAACAGGCATCTTCCTTCAACGTCAATCTATTCCAATCTACATGGGTCTTCAAAATCTGCCATGGGGAAACCTTGGGGAGGTTGAAAACAAGGGTATCGATGCGACTCTTGAATATTCGCAACAAATTGGAAATGTTAACCTGAGTGTTCGTGGAAACTTCACCTACAATAAAGACAGACTTCTGGAAAATGATCAGCCAAAACAGGTTTACGATTGGATGGATCGCACAGGACACAATATTCTTGGTCGCTGGGGTTACGTGTCAGAAGGATTGTTCGTAAGCCAGGACGAAGTTGATAAGAGTCCGGTACCAGGAGACAAATCTGTTGTAAAGCCTGGTGACATTAAATATCGTGACCTTAACGGTGATGGCCTGATCAACAACTACGACAGAACCTATATCGGAAGAGGTGATGTTCCAAACCTGATCTTCGGTTTTGGTTTTAATGTTGGTTACAAAGGATTCAACATCGGCGCATTGTTTACTGGTCAGCGTGGTGCAGATATCATGCTTGCAGGCGAAGCTATCTATCCGTTTGGTAACGGAGCAGGTATTTCAAACACGTACAGCAATATCAATGATCGTTGGACAGAAGCAAATCCAAGACAGGATGCTTTTTATCCAAGACTCGCGAATGGCGAAGCAATGTGGTACAATAACAGCCAGGGAAGTACATTCTGGTTACGCAAAGCAGATTTCATTCGTTTGAAAACACTTGAATTGAGCTATAATTTCCCTAAAGCATGGTTCAGGAATTCGATCCGCAACGCAACGGTTTATGTGCAAATGATCAATCCGCTTACGTTTACCAAATTTGATCTGTGGGATGTGGAAAGTACCGTCAACTCTGGCAACGGTGGCCGTTATCCGAACATCAAATCAGCATCACTTGGACTGACAGTAGATTTTTAATCAACAGAAAAAAAGATTTTATGAAGTATAGAATAATAGTATTGGTTGTTGCATTCACAACCATTTTTACAACGGGCTGTAACAAGTTCCTCGACCAGGTGCCTGACGACAGGCTTACACTGGAGGAGACCTTCCGGACAAGAGGAAGCGCAGAAGCATTTCTTGCAAACGTTTATACAATGATCCCGCGCGAGTGGACACAACGTTTTGTGGGTGATCGTAATTCAGGTCCATGGACCGGCGCTGCAGATGAAGGCGAATACCTCTGGGGATTTGTTGCTTCCAATTCAATGAACACCGGAAGCTGGGATGCCGGTAGCGGATTTACAAAAGATTTCTGGCGCAACTTCTATCGTGGTATCCGGTCAGCAACAATCTTTATTGCAAACATTGATAAAGTTTCAGTTGACATTACACCGGAATTGCAGACAAAATACAAAGCCGAAGCAAGAGCTTTAAGAGCTATGTATTATTATTATCTGATCCGCATTTATGGTCCTGTGGTTATTCTTGGTGATGAGGAAATCGCTG
>JBEVNF010000333.1:0-4149 GCA_040508255.1 Flavitalea sp. | reverse complement strand
GGAACATTGGTAGGACACTGTGGATAATAGACAGTTGTAGCACTCATTTTGCAGGCGGATTTGGTTTAGGTGGCCCCAAAAAACGACAAAATCCGTGGTTTTCAAAATTCACCGGATTTTAACCCGGCCCCTGACCGGCAAGCCACCCTAATTTCCTGTTATACAATATGCTGATTTCCTGAAATTGCATTAATTTCGACGCTCAATCCGATAAAGAACAATTTAAAATACGATACCGATTATGGCTGAAACGATATTAATGCCGCGGCTTAGTGATACGATGACAGAAGGCGTTATTGCGGCCTGGCACAAAAAAGTTGGAGATACGGTAAAGAAAGGAGATTTGCTTGCCGAGGTAGAAACAGATAAGGCCACCATGGAGCTGGAAAGCTACAAAGATGGTACCCTGCTTCATATCGGTGCCGACAAAGGCAACAAACTACAGGTTAACGATCTGCTCGCGATTATCGGCGCGCCCGGTGAGGATATTGCATCACTTGTAAATGGCGGCGGTTCTTCAAACGGAAGTGCTTCAGCTCCAAAAGAAGAAAAGCCAGCAGACTCAAAGCCCGCTGAAAAAACAGAAGCCAAACCAGCCGCATCCGGTGAGCAACTTGATCTTTCCTCAATGCAGGAAGTGATCCTGATGCCGCGCCTGAGTGATACCATGACGGAAGGGGTGATTGCATCATGGCACAAGAAAGTTGGTGATGACGTGAAGAAAGGTGACCTGCTTGCTGATGTTGAAACAGACAAGGCAACCATGGAACTGGAAAGTTATAAAACAGGTAAGCTTTTATATATCGGTGCTGAGAAAGGTGACAAGGTTCCAGTGAATGCACTGCTTTGTATAATAGGTGAAGAAGGAAAGGTTGACGTTGACAAGATCGTTGCAGCTTCTAAAGGTGGTGCAGTATCCGGTGGTTCATCGGCACCTGCACAGGAAGCACCGAAGGAAGAAGCAAAACAAACCGCATCTGCATCATCTGCCAATGAAGCACCTGCAAAAGCCGACAACTCTGCTTCCATCGAGAACGGACGCGTAAAAGCCTCACCACTTGCGAAAAAACTCGCGGCAGAAAAAGGTATTGACATCGCTGCCGTTACTGGTAGCGGCGATAACGGTCGTATCATCAAAGCAGATATCGACAACTTTAAACCAGGGTCTCAGGCACCAAAGGCTGCATCACAGACTGCTGAACCAGGGAAAGCTGCTCCGGCTGCACCAGCGGGCCAGGTAAGCTTTGAAGAAGTTCCTGTTTCACAAATGCGTAAAGTGATTGCAAAAAGACTTGCAGAAAGCAAGTTCACTGCTCCTCACTTCTATCTTACGATGACTATCAATATGGATAGCGCTGTTGAGAGCCGCAAAAAGATCAATGAAGTTGCTGCTGTTAAGATCTCATTTAATGATATGGTTCTGAAAGCCTGTGCTGTCGCATTAAAGCAACATCCAAAGGTTAACAGCAGCTGGCAGGGCGATAAGATCCGCATCAATCACCATGTAAATATTGGTGTGGCTGTTGCAGTGGAAGAAGGCCTTCTTGTACCCGTAGTTCGTTTTGCAGATACTAAATCACTTTCGCAGATCGGTACCGAGGTAAAGGAATTCGCGAAGAAAGCGAAGGACAAAAAGCTACAGCCTGCTGACTGGGAAGGAAACACTTTTACTATTTCAAACCTCGGTATGTTTGGAATTGATGAATTCACCGCAATCATCAACTCACCAGATGCATGTATCCTGGCGGTAGGTGCCATTCAACAGGTGCCGATCGTAAAGAACGGTGCAGTTGTTCCGGGCAACATCATGAAGGTGACACTCAGCTGTGATCACCGTGTGGTTGATGGTGCAACCGGTGCTGCTTTCCTTCAGACTTTGCAGGGTCTGCTTGAAGAGCCACTGAGAATGTTGGTATAATTAAACTCACAGAGTTATAACATAGAAAAGGCGGCCCGATCGGACCGCCTTTCTCATTTTATACCGCAGTCCTTACTGCCGGTATTTGTCGGTAAAACTATTGTTCCAGTTTGATCTCGCCTGCATCTGCAGCCTGACCATCTGTTACTGTGATATTATCTTTCGCAGCATTCTTATATGGTGGTTTTGCTTCGATGATCACTCTGTATGTTCCGGCTTTTGCATTCTTGATCTCATACGCACCATTCTTTATCTCAGTACGTAAAGTATCTGAGCTCGACAAAGCCCAGGCCTTGCTTGCACCTTCAGCCGGTGATACTTTTCCTTTAATTGATCCGCCTTCGATTCCTTTAAAAGCAAATAATCCAGCGGCAGCAATACCAAGCGCTGCGATTCCAAGTCTCATTTTTTTCATGACAATATATTTATTTTACGAATTAGTCGGGGTGCACAGGCAGTTCCCCTATTGAATCTGTGCAAATAATGTTCCCTGCAGTAGTCTTGAAATTGAGGCAGGTTTACAAATCCAAGGACTATGCCAAAAATGCCTTTTGGCTACGACATTGCGACATGTCAGTTTTTTGTGTATCTTTGCGCTGTTCATTTCCTTTCTATCTGATGATTTACTGGTTCATCTTCTCCTCCGGAACCAGTCAAAATCTTGATTAGCAAGTGGTAGTGTATATTAAAGTTTTAACCACGAGCATTTTTTTAACGGTCATGTGGTTGTTAAGCACAGCTTATCCGGACCCGTTTAGTATTTAAATCAATACATTTTGTTATTCAGTCAATTGAATTTGAGTGACCCCATTTTACGGGCGATCGAACAAGAAGGATATACCAATCCTACTCCAATCCAACAACAATCAATTCCTATCGTCCTCCAGGGTCGCGACCTTCTGGGATGTGCGCAAACCGGAACAGGTAAAACAGCGGCTTTTGCAATGCCGATCCTGCAGCTGCTTTCCGCTTCAGCAATGAAATCTGCCGGACAAGGCCCACGGAAAATCCGCGGACTTATCCTTACCCCAACCCGTGAACTTGCAATTCAGATTGAAGAAAGTCTCCGGAACTATGGACGATTCACCGGGCTTCACCAATTGGTGATCTTTGGTGGCGTTCCACAAAATCCGCAGACAAACGCTCTCAGAAGAGGCATTGACATACTTGTCGCAACTCCTGGTCGTTTGATCGACCTCATGAACCAGGGCTTTATTGACCTTCGCTCATTGGAAATCTTTGTACTTGACGAAGCTGACCGTATGCTCGATATGGGATTTGTACATGATGTTAAACGCATTATTCAGAAGATCCCGGCTAAAAGACAAACCTTGTTTTTCTCAGCAACAATGCCACCGGAAATTCAGAAGCTTGCTGATACCATCCTGGTAAATCCTGAGAGAGTTGAAGTAACACCGGTTTCATCAACAGCGCAAACCATTCAGCAGTCTCTTTATTATGTTTCAAAAAATGATAAGAAGTCATTACTGAATCATATTCTAAGTGATGAAAACATCGAAACTGCGCTTGTATTTACAAGAACAAAACATGGTGCTGATAAGGTTGTTAAGGATCTTTTACGCGCAGATATCACTGCAGAAGCCATACATGGAAATAAAAGTCAAAATGCACGTCAGCGCGCTTTGACAAATTTCAAGTCAAGACAAACACGTGTACTTGTTGCAACTGATATTGCTGCAAGAGGTATCGACGTGGACAATCTTACGCATGTGATCAACTTTGATCTTCCAAACATCCCGGAAACTTATGTGCATCGTATCGGACGTACCGGCAGAGCTGGTGCAAACGGAATTGCGATCTCATTCTGTGATCATGAAGAAAGAGAGTTCCTGAGAGATATCAATAAGCTGATCGGCAAAACGGTTCCTGTGATCACAGAACATCCGTTCAAAGCTGGTTCACCATCGCATCTTGCAGTTGCTGCCGCGCCTTCACAACAGGCAAGGAATTTCAACAGTTCACAAAACAGGCGTCCTGCCAGACCGGCGCAAAATAATCGCCCGGCAGGTAAACCATCTTTTGCACATGCAGGTAATGGTGCACAAAGACCAACCCGTTCGAACAGTCAGCCTGATCGTCGTTCAAATGGAAATCATCAGAATGCTAATGTTTCGCAGAATTTCAACACGCAGGACAACCTGAGTTATTAAGCGACACAATTATGATCGATATGAAAAGGTCAACCTTCTGGTTGGCCTTTTTTCTTTACC
>JBEVNF010000328.1:0-4773 GCA_040508255.1 Flavitalea sp. | reverse complement strand
TTCATTATTGCTTACTTCATCATTACCGCTGTTTGTAAAGCGATGAAGTTTTCAAAAGCTGATACCATTGCCGTTGTGTTCTGTGGGTCAAAGAAATCATTGGTTCATGGAACAGTTATGTCAAAAGTGTTATTTGGTGGTTCACCCATCATGGGGATCATTCTTCTGCCTTTGATGATCTATCATGCGGCGCAACTGGTTATGGCAAGTATAATCGCCCGGAGGTTGAGTGAAAGGCCGGATGATAATGTTATCAATCAATAGCAAACTTAAGATCAACGATACTCTTTCCTTCTAAAGTCCGTGTTATAATTTACTCAGCAGCCGCCTTTTGAAGGGATGTGTTTATATATGAGTTTATGATTCTTTTCTACGGATTCGGCCGATATTATAGGATATTCATACTTCGGTGCCATTGATGCCCCGCGAACTTTTATCATCAACCTATCATTCGCCTTCAGCGTTCTCAACTGTTCGAGCTGAGATTCTTCCGTGTCGAATCTCAGGATATAGTCGGTACCATCAATCCTTGCCATCACAGCAAAACCCAGGTATGTTTCCGGGGGGAGGGTCAAAGTGGTTACAACCGCTTCCATCCAGATTGAATCTCTTATTTGTTTTCGGATTTTTGCAGCACCTGCAAGTACACCTTTGCCTATTGCGGACTCTTCCCATTTCTTGAATTTTATGCCATTTGGGCTAGCCTCCCAATATTTTCGCTCGGCTACGTTTTCAGCGGTCATACGTGGTTTTGGAGCTGCCCTGGTAAGAATTTCGTTTTTAGTTCCTCGATTCGCAAATGCTAGTCCGCCTGCAACAACCAGTACAACTACAAGGGCATAAATGGCTTTTTTCATATCGTTATAAATTTTTATACAGCGAAACTAATCTGATCGTGGCAGCCTGAAGAATATGCATTGTAAATTAAAACGTAAACAATGTAAATTGTTGTAAAACGCCCGTTGAGCTTAGAAACGAAAGGGTTGTAAAGTGGTGCTACGAAAACCTTTTCGTAAATATTACCATGTTTCTTGCCATTACTAAGTGCAGGGGCGTTATTTTCATTGCCAGAAATCTAACAAATCGCGCATATGAAAAATTCCCGCAGAACATTTATAAAGCAGACTGCGCTCGCAGGGGCTGGTGTACTGGCAGCAAAAGCCGGCTTCAGTGCACAGAGTTATAATAGGATCATCGGTGCCAATGACCGCGTCAGGGTAGGAGTGGTTGGCTTTTCAGACAGGCATAGAGCCTCTCATATCCCTTCGTTCATGGAGCATTATAAAGAACTGAATTTTGATGTTACGGCTGTTTCGGATATCTGGAACAAACGTCGTGAAGAAGGCGCCGCTACCTGGAAAGAGAAGATGGGACATGATGTTACCGCTTGCCGGAACAACGAAGAACTTTACAGTAAAAAGCTTGTGGACGCAGTCTTTATCAGTACTGCAGATTTTCAGCATGCGGGTCATACCATCGAAGCTGTGAAAGCCGGTTGTGATGCTTATGTTGAAAAACCATTCGCAGAGTCTATGGCGGATAACCGTGCTGCGCTCAAGGCAGTAAAGGATACAAAAAAGATTGTTCAGATCGGTTCTCAACGTCGCAGTGGTACAAACTACCATGCCGCAAATGAGTTTATTAAGTCAGGTAAGTTTGGAGATATCACGATGGTGGAGCTTTCCTGGAACGTAAATCAGCCCGGGCGCTGGCGCAGAAAAGAACTGGTAGATCAGTTGAAAGAATCTGATGTTGACTGGAAACGTTTCCTGATGAATCGTCCCTTCGAAAAATTTGATCCACGCATTTACCTTGAATATCGTTTGTTCTGGCCATATTCTTCTGGTCTGCCGGGTCAGTGGATGAGTCACCAGATCGATACCGTGCATTGGTTCACCGGCCTGAAACATCCGCGTAGCGTGGTGGCAAATGGAGGAATCTATGTATGGAAAGATGGTCGTCGCAACTGGGACACGATCACGGCAGTGTTTGATTATGGTCCTGCGAACGATCCTAAATCCGGTTTCCAGGTCACTTTCGGATCACGCATGCACAATGGTGATGAGAATCCGGCTGAGATCTATTATTCAAATGGGGGAGAATTAAATCTTAATACAAATAAGGTTTCTCCGAAGGGCGGGCTTACCAGGAGATTTGCGGAATCCATGGGCTTGCAGGCCAACCTGCTTCCTGATATGGAACTGAAGCAAACTGAAAGGGTTGTGGCTTCTGCCAACACCGGTGGTGACAGGCTTACAAGCAATCACGTTCGTAACTGGATGGAGTGTGTTCGCAGCCGGCAGGAGCCAAATGCACCGGTGGATGCAGGTTACAGCCATTCTATCGCAAATATTATGACTACTGCTGCTGCACATACCGGCTTGCGTGCAACCTTTGATGAAGCAAAGCAGGAAGTTATTGCAGGCGGAAAGGTTTTCGCATAAGAGCCGACAATCTAAAAATTATATTAAAATAGACGAATGAACCCCCACCTGGCAAGTACAAGGTGGGGGCTTTCTGTTTTTGCCTACCTTCAACAAATGATAACCGACAGGTTCAACAGAATACATAATTATCTCCGGATCTCGCTCACAGACAACTGCAACCTGCGGTGTTTTTACTGTATGCCTGATGAGGAATATGAATTCTCACCCGCATCAAGGCTTATGCAGCCGGATGAGATTGAAACCATTGCGAAGCTTTTTGTGGAACATGGCGTAAAACGCATACGGCTTACAGGTGGTGAACCTCTCGTTAGAAAAGATGCCGCCAACATTATCACCAGGCTTTCAAAGCTTCCGGTTGATCTCACGCTTACCACAAACGCAACCCGTGTTGCACAACATATAGATATACTCACCAATGCCGGTATCAAAACGATCAATGTAAGTTTAGATACCTTGAACGCAGAAAAATTCAATCTCATCACAAGAAGAGATCAATTCAGGATCGTGACGGATAACATTGCTCTTCTTCAATCAAAAAACATCCGTGTAAAGATCAATTGCGTGGTGATGAAAGGTTTGAATGATGATGAAATCCTTGATTTTATCGCGTGGACAAAATACAATCCGGTGGAAGTAAGATTTATTGAGTTTATGCCATTTACCGGTAATCGCTGGACGAGTAACAAAGTGATGACCTCGAAGGAGATCCTTGAACTGGTTGCAGGAACTTACGAGGTAACAGGTGTGAATAATGATATCCACGATACGGCACGCAAGTTTATTGTGAATGGTCACGTTGGAAGTTTTGCAATTATCAGTACCATGAGCGAACCTTTTTGCGAAGGTTGTAACCGCATCAGGCTTACTGCAGACGGTAAATTAAAGAACTGTCTCTTTTCAAAAACTGAAACAGACCTGCTCGGCGCGTTACGCGCGGGCAAGGAGCTTGAGCCACTTATTACTCAGAACATATTATCAAAAGAAAAAGAGCTTGGTGGTCAGTTCAATAATCTTTTTGAAAATCTGCACCCGGAGGATATCGAGAACAGATCGATGATCACTATTGGCGGTTAGGATAAAAACAATAAAAAGATGATCCCTGTCCCGGAAGCAAAATCATTGATACGAAACAATGTCAAAAGGTTACCTGTGCGAAAGGTAGCAGTTGAAAATGCTGCAGGTCTTACGCTTGCAGAAAATGTGATCGCGCCTTTCGATATCCCTTCATTCCATCAGTCATCGATGGATGGTTATGCGATTGCGTTTGACTCGCTGAAGTTAACCGAAGGTAAAATTGATACAGGTTCAACCATATTCAGAATAGCGGGTGAAAGCCCTGCCGGGAGTCAGCACGATGTGCTTGTTTTGCCGGGTGAAGTTGCCAGGATTTTTACCGGGGCCGCATTGCCTGCAGATACTGACACAATCATCATCCAGGAGAGAACTGAAAGCACAGATGGAGGCATCAGGATCAATAGGCACCAGGCAGAGAAAGGTCAGTTTGTAAGAGTTCCCGGTGCAGAGATCAGAGCAGAAGAAATTGCATTGCATGAAGGGCACCTGCTCACGCCCGCATCTGTGAGTTATCTTGCATCTATTGGTGTTGTTAATGTTGTCGTTTATCCATCTCCGTTAGTTACGATAGTTGTTACCGGAGATGAGTTTATTGAAAGAGGCAGGTCGCCACAAAAGGGAAAGGTATTTGAATCGAATAGTATCGGTCTCACAGCGGCATTGCGCCAGGCTGGCGTTACGAATGTTCGGATTCTTTATACCGCAGATACAATCGAAGATACGGTACAAGCCATGAAAAAGGCCTGTTCTGAAAGCAACCTGGTTTTATTTACCGGCGGTGTCAGTGTCGGGGATTATGATTTTGTTGCTTCTGCGGCGGATGCAAACGGAATCACAAAGCTTTTTCACAGGGTGGCGCAGAAACCGGGTAAGCCTTTGTTTTTTGGAAAAAGTGATACGGTTACATTATTTGGTTTGCCTGGTAATCCTTCTTCTGTACTTACCTGTTTTTATGAATATGTGCTGATTGCATTGCATCAACTTACGGGTCGTTCGCTTGAACTGAGATCAGAACAGGTTACGCTGAAGCAGGAGTATCGCAAACCAGAAGGATTGATGCATTTTCTGAAAGCGCATTGTGAAAACGGATCGGTAGCAGCGTTAAGCGCGCAGGAATCATTTAAGCTTAGTTCATTTGCAACTGCCAATTGCCTGGTAGTATTACCGGAGTCAACTACTGTTGCAAAGGTAAATGAACCGGTTACTATACACTGGTTGCCATAACTACTTTGATCAGAATAGCAAATGGATA
>JBEVNF010000324.1:0-3925 GCA_040508255.1 Flavitalea sp. | reverse complement strand
CGAATAATTTGATCGATGAATATATTGAGCGGTATCACAGTTTGTGATACCGTTTTTTTATGTAATGATATAATCCAAGGGTGGCAAACCTCAGCGATGCTATTTTTTTTGAACCATGCAGAAGATTATTCTTTAGTGTTACATAAATGATCTTTTTCCGCTTCTTTGATTGTGCGGGATAAGTTTTCGCATACTTGTCAGCGATATACAAGCCGTTTCTTACCATGTAATACAGCCGGATAGGGTTGTGTAGTGTTGTTTTCTTTTTGCCTGAACCAATCGTATTGGAAACGATCCTTGACTCTCCCAACGAATGTTGCAGCAGACCGGCTCTTACACAAATCACTTCATATCCTGCAATACCCGCGCGGTAGCAAAAGTCATGATCCACTTCATCGATGAAAAGTTTTTCATCGAAACCACCAATAGATCTCGCAATTGATACATTGACAAGATTGCCTGAAGTGATCATGGAAACAACGGGTACATACAGTTGATCCGCCGCTGCGTTCTTAGGAAAAGCAGGATCATAGGGAAGACCAAATAAAGCTGCAGGGCCTGTATAATTGAAACAGGCATCGAGATATTTTTCAAAGACTGCTTTTTCAAAAAAAGAATCCTGATCCATAGTGAGCAACCATTCATAACCGGCGTTGGCGGCTTCCGTTATCCCAATATTCAAAGCTTTTGCTATTCCGAGATTTTGCCTGGATGTAATTATCTGAACTTTACTGTGCTCAGAAAACATTGCATGCATTTCAGGATCAGGCTCTTCAGAATTGTCCACGATGTACAGTTTTTCTATGTCTGGCAGATAGGAATTGATATTTACTCCTAAGCTTTTTTCCGGTTTGTACCAGACAACGACTGCTGCGATTCCGGGCCTGTTCATAATCTGTCAGAAGGGAATCTGCTGTTGATGTATACAGGATTTCTTTTGCTCAACCATTCAGCATTATTGAAGGTCTGATCAGTTTTTTGTGCAAGTACAATGATATGAAAAGGAGAAAAATGTGTTACCCGCAAAACTTTAAGCTTCATTTGATCAACAAGGGAAACAAGAAATGGAGTATTGAATATATGGTGATGAACACTACGATTCTCAAAATTATTTTTTGTGCGCTCTGTCAGGGCTTCGTAGCTGTCAATACCGTGATCCTTTGAAATATCATGCAGGTTGATGGCATCATCAAAATGCGTTGTATCATGCTCTGTTGTGTTATTATCATAGTCTGCAATCACATGTTCAAGTGTGGTAACGGGTCTTCGATGATCAAAGGTTCCATCTTTATGTGGAAGCACAAATAAAAAGTAGCCGTTGTTCTTAACGATCCTTTTCCATTCATTTAACGCTTTTATAGGATTGGCTATATGTTCAAGACTGTGGCAGGAAAGAAGGAAGTCGTATTTATCATCAGGCACCTGGCTGAGATCAGTTGCATCAGAAATATACTGGTAGCCTGTTTTGTCATCATACTTAAAGGTATTGCCTTCTCTGATAGAGCCTTCCCAGATCGTATTGCTGCTGAAATTACATCCGTCAAGACCAGCGATCACGCGATAGATCGGCAACCATCCACGTGTCGAGAACGCGGGACTGGGGCCGCCAACTTCAATGCCCTTAAGGTTCCTGAAAATTTCAAGATACTCTTTGTTACCAGTTAATCTTTTTGGGAAAAACCGTCTGAACGCACGGTCCAATTTTTTAAGCATTTCAGAAGTTTACAGTACTTTTATAAAATATGAATCTCAGCAATCCTGCAACATCGTTAGGCAAGTGGATCATCAATGCATTCCACAAATTATATTATAACAACAGCGCACAGACCTGGGACAACACATATTGGATGGGCACAAAAATACTTAAATGCCCACTGGATATGTGGATTTACCAGGAAATATTTTACGAGCTGAAGCCCGATCTTATCATTGAATGTGGCACCAACAGGGGAGGCAGTGCATCTTTCATGGCTGCATTACTTGACCTGATAGGCAATGGCAGAATTATCACAATAGACATTCAGGAGTTTGAGAACAGGCCTGTTCATCCAAGGGTACAGTACCTGTTAGGCTCAACAGTTGAGGATAGTATTGTTGAAAAGATAAAGGCATCTATAAAACCCGGTGAAAAGGTATTGGTGATCCTTGATTCTGATCACTCTGATAAACATGTTTACGAGGAGATGAAGATCTATCATCAGTTCGTAACAAAGGGAAGTTACATGATCGTTGAAGATTCAAATGTATACGGCCACCCGGTACACAAACACCATGGACCCGGCCCTTTTGAATCCATCGAAAGATTCATGAAACAGAATAATGATTTTGTGATTGATCGTTCGAGAGAAAAATTTATGATGACTTTCAATCCTTCCGGCTACCTAAAAAAGAAATAACCAGATTTTAAGGCATTTTCTGACAGATAATATTTTCTCCTTTAAGGAAAGTATCCCATTTATACTGCCCCATTGTTTTGAAGAATACCTGTGAAGTTCCTTCTTTCATATTGTCGTGCAGTTCTGTGATCACACATTTGGTAGATGGCAACCAGGCTTCACTGTTATATTCAAACACTTCTTTCTCTGATCCTTCAATATCAACTTTGAGGATCGAGAGTTCAGCAATCTGAAACTGGTTCATTAGTCCATCAACTGTATATGCCTGTACATAACCGTCATTGATCTCACCAGCCGGGCCCATCATATAGCCTGCGCTTTTTTCTTCCACATTAAAGATCTTCAGCTTTTCAGGTTGATGCCAGAGCGCTCCGTGTATATGCGTTACGTTAGGGTATTGAGTTGTGTTTTTCTTGAGCAGTTCAAAGTTGGCAACATCCGGCTCAATTGAAATGATCTTTGCATTTGGAAAACGCGTGGAGAACCAGATCGCAGCCAGACCAATATTCGCACCTGCATCGATGATCCATTTTACAGAAGCGGGATCTTTATGCGGGAAATCATATTGTTGTTCAGTAAAGACCTGGTCGAATATATATGGGTCCGACTGATCTTTTCTCAGATAGATCGTATTTCTGAATACAGGTGATTTCATCTCAATGACCCTGCCACCCGCAAATAAGAATTTAAGAAAGATTCCGAGGCCGTTTGACAGCTTATAATAACGAATCAGGCTTATCAGCTTTATAACTTGTAATCCAAATGCTCTCAAACCGAATAAAATTTCGACAAATGTACAACTTCAGCCATATTATTTATCTTGCCGGCTATGGCTGATCCCGGACGTCCTTTTTTTTCCATCTGTATTCCTGCATACAAAAATCCGGGCTACCTGAAACGTTTGCTGGATTCATTATCGGAGCAGACCTTCAGGGATTTTGAACTGATCATCTCTGACGACAGTCCTGATGAATCGATCTCAGAACTGATAGCAGGTTATACCATGTTTCCTTCGGTTGTATACTTTAAAAACGCACCTGCACTCGGAACACCCGCCAACTGGAACGCAGGCATCAGGAAAGCCAGGGGAGAATGGATCAAACTTATGCATGATGATGACTGGTTCGCTTCTCCAAAAAGCCTTGAGCTGTTTGCAAAAGCTGTCAAGGCAAATAAGGATGCCAGCTTTATTTTTTCCGCGTACAAAAACGTGAATGCTGAAGACGATAAGGTTGAACCAGGCGAGCTGATCAGACCCGAATCTTTCAGGTTGAAACAAACTATGAAAAACCCGGTGAGTCTTCTCTCCAAAAATATTATTGGTCCTCCAAGTGTAACCATACACAAAAATGATCAGCAACATTTCTATGATCCCGCATTGAAATGGCTGGTCGATATGGATTTTTATATCAGGTTTTTGAATGATGGGGGAAAGGTTTCCTATATCGATGAGCCTTTGATCAATATCGGTATCAGCGCGTTGCAGGTAACAAAATCCAGCTCACTTGTCCGTGAAGTCGAGATTCCTG
>JBEVNF010000314.1:0-4955 GCA_040508255.1 Flavitalea sp. | reverse complement strand
AACGGAACCGGTGCTCAAATGCCTGTTTAAGATTTGGATTACCGGTATAGAACAACAAGGGATTTGTTTCATCAGGCACGATTACATCCTGCAACTGGTCAATAGTTGGTTGTGAGGTATTTCCGTTATAGTTGAAGCGCAAGGTCTTTGATCTGCTGAAGTTGTAGGTGAAATTTGCGAGCGGATTAAAGTTTGTAAAGCTTTGCGAAAAGGTTGAATCCTTTCCGGTTTGTGCACGGATACTTCTGTTTGTACGGTCAGTCAACTGAACATTACTACCAAGCTGAAAATTGTACTTAGCTTTTTGGAAGCGATAGTTCACACCCGCCCTGTTGATATTATTTGTATTCTCAAAATAGTTTGTTGTGAGCAGGTTTATATTATCATAGTCGCCTGAAGCAGTGTTATAGTCAAACCCTTTGCCATCAGAGGTACTATAGTCGTGTGAATATTCGTAGCTGAGAGCAATCACCGAGTTGTTCGAAACTGGCTCAGTATACGTAGCACTCGCTGATGTTGTGGTAGGTTTTGTTTTTTGATTGGTAATTCTGTCCTGCAGGGTATCCCTTTCGAGAGAGCCATCGTAGTTATAGAAACGTTGCGGCGCATATACCCGTCCATCGGCATCATTATTACGAATGCTGTTGTTCACACTCACAGTAAGCGTACGTCCAAGTTTGTCAAATTTCCTTCGGTACATCAGGTTATTGCTAACATTCACGCCTTCCCTGCTATTCCCGTTTTGTGAAACTCCGTTAAGACGCAGGTATCGTTCTTTACCTGCGGTGATTGCATCAGTAGAGCTTGAGTCGTAGCTTGAAGAGTTCGAACGTTGAAACACCACATTAGGTGTATATAAAATAGAGTTGTTTGAATCGATATACCATTCCATCCTCAGGTTGAACCTGTGATTCTGGTTATAATTGTTTGAAACCGCGCGGTTGGTTTGAACTGTGGATGAGTCATTTGAAAAGAAAGACTGACGTACACGGTCGGTTTCAGTTCTTCTGTCAGACTCCGAGAAAAAATAACTCGCAGTAACATCTATTTTAGAACCCCATTTATCTGTGTAGTTGAGACCGATGTTCTTTGCTTTTGTAATACCTGTGGCACCATTGCTTCCTCCGAAACCAAAGTTACCGCCGCCACCGCCACGGTTACCACCGCCGCCACCAAAGTTTCCACCTCCGCCGCCGAAGCCGCCACCACCGCCACGGTTACCGCCACCACCCATGGTGCTTACGATATCACTGATAGAGAAGTTTGATTTGTTCAGGTTGTTCAAACCACCGAGCAATGAAATACGCTGATCTCCATTAAATTTATTGAAACTTATAGTTCCATCATAACGGTTATCCGTACCTCTTGCTGCCATTGCACGACCGAAGTATCCTTTACGTTTATCTTTCTTTAGTTTGATGTTGATGGTTTTTGCACGGCTTCCATCATCGATACGAGTGAATCTCGCCTGGTCACTCATGTCATCAAAAACCTGAACTGACTCGATCATATCCGCAGTGATGTTCTTTGTTGCAAGCTTCGGATCAGTACCAAAAAACTCCTTTCCATCCACATATACTTTGGTTATATCCTCTCCCTGAGCTTTGACGTTCCCATCCTTGTCAACCTGCATTCCAGGAATCTTTTTGAAAACATCTTCTGCAGTTGAGTTTGGTCTTGTTCTGAAAGCGTCTGCACGAAACTCAACAGTATCTTTTTTTACGGTGATCGGAGGTGCTTCTACAACAACTTCCGTTAGCAGGTCATCTTTCTTGAACATCTGTATGTTGCCGAGATCGATAGTTGATGAGTCGCGGGTTATCTTAAAGAATTTTGTATAAGTAGCATAACCTGAATAAGTAGCAGTGAGTCTGTATGAACCTGAATCAAGACCAGATATTAAGAATTCACCTTTCGGGTTTGATAAAACAAATGAGATCACTGCTGAATCTTTTGCGCTCAGCACCGTTACTGTGGCTTCAGACAAAATTTCCTTGTAGATCGAGTCTGCAAGAGAACCTTTTATGGAACCTGTTTGTGCAACAAGAGCCGTAAAAGAGAAACACAGCGCCACAAGTAAGAACGATAATTTTTTCATGAGTTTTTGGGGGATATAAACATGTAATACTGGTTAGACGCCGGATCTGTAACCAACTTGTGCCAACGGTTAAAAATTTTAACACACTACAAAAGTTGACCGCTGATCACTTAAATTTTTCAGATATATTGATTTTATCTACGTTTGCATTCTGAAAATTAAACATATGAGGGTCATCATCCTCGCTCCACAAGGAGCATCCACTCCATACTAGGTCTACATTTATATCCGCAGGATTGCGCGTCATGGATAATTCCATGCGGAAACCTGTGGTAATTCCAACAATCATTAATTCAATTTCATGTCTTCAAATACATCTGTAAAGCAGGGTAAACCTTCTTTATTCTCTCATCTCAAAGAGGCTTTGACTGGTGAGAACCAGGACTATACGCAGGGCAGCGTGCAAAAAGCGATTTTTTTACTGGCAATACCAATGATCCTTGAAATGTTCATGGAATCAGTGTTTGCGGTGGTTGATATTTATTTCGTGGGTAAGCTGGGTAAAAACGAAGCGATCGCAACGGTCGTGCTCACCGAGTCGATGCTGACCATAGTTTATTCGCTTGCGATGGGGCTGAGCATGGCAGCGACGGCGGTTGTTGCGCGGCGTGTGGGCGAAAAAAACCCTGGTGCGGCATCAAAAACAGCGGTACAGGCAATTGTTGTTTCGCTTATTATTACTCTTGTTGTGAGTATCACCGGGCTTGTGTTCGCGGAGGAGCTGCTCCGGCTTATGGGTGCTTCGGCCAAAACAATTGAAACAGGTAAGAGCTATACACAATGGATGTTTGGTGGCAGTATTGTGATCATTTTGTTGTTCCTTATCAATGGTATTTTTCGTGGGGCCGGTAACGCAGCCATCGCCATGCGTTCACTTTGGCTCGCCAATATCTGCAATATCATTCTTTGCCCTATCCTGATCATCTATGGTGCAGGTCCGGTTCCGGCTTTGGGTTTAACAGGAGCGGCGATTGCCACGAATATCGGGCGTGGAATCGGCGTGATTTACCAGGTTTATCATTTGTTCCGTGGCAAAGGAGTTATCAGGATCAATCTGGAATTTCTGAGGCCCGACTTCAGGATCATACGTAACCTGTTGAATATTGCCTGGTCAGGAACCGCACAGTTCCTGATCACCTCTGCAAGCTGGATAGTGCTGGCGCGGATTGTATCTGAATTTGGTGATACCGCCGTGGCCGGTTACGGAATTGCGATCAGGCTTATGCTGTTCTTTCTGTTACCCGCATATGGCATGAGTAATGCAGCGGCAACGATGGTCGGCCAAAACCTTGGTGCCGGATTGCCGGAACGCGCGGAACAGGCAGTATGGAAAACAGCAAAGTACAACACGATATTCATGGGATCCGTAACCTTAATCTTTGTTGTATTCGCGAGATATATCGTGAGTTTTTTCAATACTGATCCTGAAGTAGTAAAGCAAGCCACTATCGCACTACAGATTATCTGCAGCGGATATATATTTTATGGCATAGGGATGGTAGTTACGAATTCATTCAATGGCGCAGGTGATACAAAAACGCCAACCGTTATCAATATCTTCGGATTCTGGTTATTCCAGGTGCCATTGGCCTATCTTTTGGCTTTGACTTTCGGTCTTGGCCCCACCGGCGTTTTTCTGGCCGTGGTGTTTGCCGAAACCGCCATCAGCATAACAGGTATAATCATATTCAGGAAAGGAAAATGGAAATCGGTAAAAGTCTGATTTCTTCCCTTGCAATTATCAGATCAAATAAAACAAGGTACATGCTCACACAGATTCCAAACAATGCAATAAGACAAATACTGATCCTTCTTATAATCATTGGTCTTGGGGTTGTGTTGTTTATTCACCTGAACATGTTTCTTCCGGCATTCCTCGGAGCATATACATTATTTGTATTGATGAGGAAGTCAATGTTCAGACTGGTGGATCACTATAAATGGAACAAAAATCTTGCAGCTGCACTTCTGATGTTTAGTTCATTTATAGTGATCCTTCTGCCGGTTTTCTTTCTTGTAAACATGATGAGCTCAAAGATCAGTTATGCCATCCAGCATTCCGATGAGATGATCAACAGTGTAAAAAGTGTCATCAATACTTATGAGAAAAGACTCGGGATTGGTATCCTTTCAGACAAGAATATAGAATCGCTGACTACGAAGTTTGGGGAAATGTTACCAAAGATTCTTGGAGCTACTGTAACAAGTGTTCTATCGATTGTTGTAATGTATTTCATTCTCTATTTTATGTTGATTGAGGGGAAGAAAATGGAAGCAGGTTTCTTTGAACATGTACCACTGAAAGATGAGAATCTGATTTTGCTTCGCAAAGATCTTAACCTGCTTGTTTACTCGAACGCGCTCGGTATTCCTCTTGTGGCATTGTTACAGGGTGTAGTCGCCTTGATAGGCTATTTAATTATAGGAGTGGAACAACCAATCTTTTGGTTCGTTGTTACTAGCGTTGGCGGAATGTTGCCGGTGATCGGTGCGGGCCTGGGTTATATTCCACTTACACTCATATATTTTGCCCAGGGAGATAATGGTAAAGGAATCTTTATGTTACTGTTCGGATTTCTTGTAATAGGAATGGTAGATAATATTTTCAGGATGATCATGCAAAAAAAATGGGGTGATGTACATCCGACTATCACAATTTTTGGCGTGCTTGCCGGTATCAGTCTTTTTGGCTTCATCGGTCTCATCTTCGGACCTATACTTATTTCTCTTTTTATGGTACTTATCAGGATTTATCTTAATGAATTCAGCCCCAAAAGCAAGGATACCAGTTCAGTTGTAAAGTAATTTTCCGCGATGCCCGGGCAGTAAAAACCACATACTTCCCCTTTTAACAGAT
>JBEVNF010000297.1:0-12655 GCA_040508255.1 Flavitalea sp. | reverse complement strand
CTCTGTTCTTCTGTTCTTACCTCTTCCCTCGGGGGTTGTATTTGCATCAACCGGATCGTATTGGCTGTGACCAGATGCAATGATCCTTGTAGGTTCGATCATATAATCTTTTGTCAGGATTCTTACGATAGAAGTTGCACGCGCTACACTCAATGCCCAGTTGTCTTCGAAACGACCACGGATAGGAATTGAATCCGTATGACCTTCAATATTTACATTGATATCTGTATTCTGATTCAACACCTCAGCAAGTTTGCCGAGTGCTTCTTTACCTTTTACGTTCACGGTCGCACTACCTGAAGGGAATAAA
Source organism: Flavitalea sp. (assembly GCA_040508255.1). Taxonomy (GTDB): domain Bacteria; phylum Bacteroidota; class Bacteroidia; order Chitinophagales; family Chitinophagaceae; genus DATHKG01. Next base: position 12,345 of record JBEVNF010000297.1, on the reverse strand, counting down.
AGATTCTCCTGCAAGCTCACATATACCTTACCGTTTTTCACTGAAACAGAAAGCTCATTTGAATTGAATTTCACAAGTGCCTCAGACATTTTGCGGCGAAGATCATCCGTTGTTTTCTTCTGCTGATCGATCAGGGCCTGGAGCGTTTCAAGTCTTTTTTGTTGTTCTGCGATCTTACCCGCTGATTCCTTCGAGGTATTTTGTAATGTGTTTGCAGTGGCTGCGAGTTGTTTTTTAGTATCAGCAAGCTGTTGCTGGAGGGTTTTGCCTTCAGACTGTAATTGCGAGATGTTTGCCTCAAGTGAGCTGATTTTCTGTGACATACGCACACTATCAGTTTGCAATCCCTGGATTTTTGTATTTGCTGCGGTAAGGTGTCGTTTGGGTACGCACGATGCAAAGGCAAGCATAGAGCCCGCAATCACTACTGCTGTTACGACCCTGGAAGATCTCATCATAATTCTGTTTTCGACCTATCTTACAAAACCATGCCAAGAACATAAAAAGCCCCATACACGATCATACTATGAATGTGTATGGGGCCGGATTTCTAGAAGTTGAAGTAGGAACGTACTGCTGGTGCTTTGCCCCCTGTCAGCGATGTATCACCCTGGTAATAGATCGTGAAGGTTCTTTTCTCCAGAGAGCCGGACCCGATGTTTGCGGCATTTAAAGGATATTTTGCGAGGATGGGGCCTGTGCCTGCGGGGGTGACTGATTTTCTTACCATAATAGTATCCGGCACGCCGACATTATAACTAAGCATAAGAAAATCTGTTACACCGTTCCGCTTAACCCTCGAGATAATGTTTGCGTTTCTTGCGTAGGAAAATACATCAACGGAATCAGTCGCCGCAACATGTATAAATCTTAGATTATAATATCCAGGCAACTCCGGTGCAGTTGCTGAATCAATCAAAAAGATCTTTGAAGAGTCTCGTTGATTTTGAATGGAGTCGGTTAAAAGGAATGTATAATGATTACCCGCAATCAGGTTCCTGTCGAGATTGAGTACAGGAAATGAATCCGAATTCTCAGCACCCGGTACCGACAACTTAATCTGCACTGCACCTGCAGGAACCATTGCATAAGTTGCGCTGATTGTGCTTGTTGAAGCATTCACCGAAAATGGAAATATGGCTCCATAACTGAGACTGGTTGAATTTAATCTTGTATTGTTTACAAAAAGATTCAGTGTATCAGCCGTGTTCCAGATACTCCTGAAGTTTGGTGAAGCATGAATGAATTTAAGGTAGGCAGATGTATTGTTGGAATTGACATCATATTCTCCAACTATATCCAGTGGCTTTTTACATGATCCGATCCATGCAGATCCGGCAACCAACAATAAAACAAAAATATATTTTGACATGAGTCTCGTTTTTATTTAATGAGGCATATTAAGGCATTGCGAACCATGGCATTTTGGTGTGATAATCGATATCAAGTGCACCTATCGATTCCAATGCAGGTATGTTATACAGATACTCTGAATTGTATCTTGGACGCGTACGATAAACCAGTTTTCCATTGTTGTTCTCGAAAAGATTTGATAACGGTGGTTCAAATCCTGCATATACCTGGCTTCCTGTAGATGGATCAGCATCAGTGTAATGATATCTTCTCATGTCGACCCAGGTTTCCTGCATGCCCCAACCATACAAAGCGATATACTTTTGCAACATGATGTGGGTAAAAGTAAGCTGATCAGGTGTTTCGGGAACCACTGCCGGATTGTTCAGGTAATCTGCTTTGGTAGCCGGTGTGATCTCTCTCCCCGCCGGGATATTTATCGCATATTTACTGGTGAGCATATCGAAATTCAAACCGATGCCTTCCGTATACGCAGCTAATGCAGTTGCATTATCATTTTTACGTAGTGCAGCTTCAGCTTTTAAAAATTTCATTTCAGTCGCTGTCATTAACGGAAACTCTGCTTCATTTCTATAGATGTACCTGGCTGCATCCACCGCCGGTGACGTTGACAAGGCAAAACTGTTACCCCAGAAGTTCTGCGGTTGATCTGCAGCTGTTGGTATACCTGAATTTGCGGCACTTTGTCCCGGTATCACACCTTTGAATGTCCCGTTCGTATTCTCACGTAGAATGTAGATCGCTCTCGGATCACTTACACCGGTGAACGCTCCGCTGTTCAATCCACTCATCAGGTCAGCAACAAATTTTGATTGCCTGAGTGCACCAACATTACCCCGGATGGGACCCATATAATTCATGGTTCCGGTTACACCTGTATTGGCAAACTTGGCTGTTATATTTTCAGCATTGGTTGTGGCTGATAAGTCTGCATATTTGATCACGGAGTCAGCGTTGTAAGATTGTTTCGCCGAAAGATAAGCGTAGGACCTTGCGAGTATTCCATACACAAATTTCTTCCAGAGATTAACATCACCATTATTCAGGTAGGCGTCACCGATAGCAAGATTCTGCTGGCTTACATTGCCACCTGTCATGTTCAGATAATCCAGTGCACGAAAACAGGTCACTCTTACAGAATCATAAATCTCAGGCTGATCTTCATAGTTGAAAGTCTGCAGGCTGGTGTTGAACGCCTGTCGGAGTACCATGTTGTTGTATTGATTTGTGGCGGTGAGCATTGACCATGCACGCATGGCATAACCTACGCCAACATAATCCCATTTCTGTTCTTCCGTCGCCCAATCAACCATTCGGTTCAGGTTTTGTCCCATTCCATAATAGTGTGCCGCCCACATGCTTCCCAGGTTGTCGCTTGCCGCAGTGGCTCCGCCCATGCGATCATACTGGGTTGCACCGTTCGCAGTTGCGCTCACAGCATTTGCTCCCCAATACTGGATATAACGACCGATGATGATTCCATCTCCTGCAAGTCCGTAAGCGCTTCCCGCTGCTGAAGAACTTCCCACGAAACTTCCGATCATTCCAGGTAGCAGGGTTTCAACGGGCACCTTTACAGGCGCATTCGGGTTCTGGTAAACCTCCTCTAATTTTTTTGCGCAGCCGGCAAATGAAAATGCCAGCGCGAGCCAGGCTATGTTCAGAAATTTTATTTTGAATTTCATAATGTAAGTTTTGATTGTTTAGAAACCCGCTCTTAATCCAATGTTCAATCCAATTGGAGTCGGAAGACTCGCATAGTCAAATCCAAAGCCGCCTACGCCTGATGCCGCAGCATTCACACCATTCACTGCCGGATCCGCACCACGATAGTTTGTGATCAGAACAAGATCGCTGGCGGTAAGGAACAAGCCCAATGACTTGATCCCTTTTACAAACACCCGATCATTTTTAGTCTTGAAATTGTAATTGAGAGTCACGTCCCTGAGTCTGAACCAGTTTACATTTTTCTGAACAAATTCTTCTTCCGGCATCAGTGTGTAATATGATGAGCTGTAATAAGGATTGATGACAACGGTGTTTGGGGTGGGGTTATCTGTGTTGGCATTTGCATCGTTCAACACCCCCTTGATTACACGCGGAGCTTGCCTGTCTTCGGTTCTTTTGCTTTTACCATTGAGGGTGAGCATCATTTCGGTTGCATTAAAAATATCGCCACCAACTTTCAGATCCCAAAGAAAATTCAATGACCAGTTTTTATATCTGAAGCTGTTCAATGTACCTAATGTAAACAGTGGGTTCCTGTCACCAATTGGTGTGAAGGTTTGTTCAACTACCGGCAATCCTGTTGAAGGATTGATCAGCACATCACCACGATTATTTCGCTGATAGTGATAGCCGGTAATAGTTGTGGTAGGATTGTTTCTGAACAAACCACCACGGGCATTCCCATACAACCATGTTTCAGCGATATAATATTCTGAAGCAATAGCTTCAGGGAGCGACAGTACTTCGTTCCAGGCATGATTGAAGTTGAACCTTACGTTCCAGTTAAAGTTTGCTCTGTTTACCGGGTTTACATCCAGCACCACTTCGATACCCTGGTTTCTGGTAGAAGCAGCATTTTGAGTATTAAGTATAAACCCTGTTGCGTAACTCGCTCTGTAAGCCTGGCTGATCTGATCAATGCAAAGGGTGTTGTAATAAGTTGCATCAATGCTTAACAAGTTATCAAACAATTTAAGTTCCGTTCCGATCTCAAATGTTTTCTGACGTTCAGGCATCAGGTTCGGATTATTGTTGTCAAAGCCATAGGAATATGCGTAGGGTAGCACCTGTGGTGATGCACTCGCATAGTTGTTTACAAACACTGACTGGTTTCTGTATGGATCGGGAAGTCTCGCAGTTTGTGCGTATGATCCACGCAATTTCCAATAGGATAGTTTGCTGAGTTTAAGACCAGGTATCATGTCTGAGAGTATGAGACTGAGACTTACACCCGGGTAATTGTATTTTCTGTTTGCTTTCGGAAACACAGATGCAGCCTCGAACCTATGCGAGTAAGAAAGAAACGCATAGTCGTTATATCCAACACCTACTTCTCCGAAGTATGCCATCTGGCGGATGATCTGATCATTGTATTCACCATAGGTGTTGCGGTTCAGTCTTACTCTTGTTGAAGGATCTGTATTACCTGAATCTCTTCTGTCAACACTCGCGAGTTTGTTACCTGCAACTGCGAACATCTGTGTCTTGTAATCCTGCCACATAGTACCTACCATCAACCTGGTTGAAAACTTACCGATCTGCTTTTTTGCAGTAGCTGTAATCGTGTGATTGTAGCCGTTATACTTTCTCCAGTAGTTATCCAGCCACCCGCCTGTTGCTGCGGAAAAGCTTGCCGATTGCGGGTGATAAAATGCTGTCCCATCACTCTTGTAATGATCATAACCAAAGCGACCATTAATGGTTAGCCAGGTGAACGGTGTGATGTCGACACCCATTGTAGCTATGTATCGGTCGGTGATATCGGTACTCTGGTTTCTATTTGCATTGAAAAGAGGGTTGTCTGTCTCAGCATTGTAATCTGACAGGTACAGCGGAATCTTGTTGCCATTCTCATCTTCATACCGGCTGATGTCGTTTTCGATCGGCCACAGATACAATCCTACCAGGTAGCTGCCGGTACCACGCATTGGTTTATTGTTGTCTGATCTGATAAACTGGACAGAAGGACTGATCGAAATGTATTTGTTGATTTTCGTTGTATTGGCAAGTCTGAAATTGTACTTTCTGAATTTGTTTGTAGGCACCACAGAGCTTTCATCAAACACAGATCCCGAGGCCCTGAAACCAACATTTTTTATTCCAAAATCAACACCGATATTATGTAACTGCGAGAATCCTGTTTTAAAAAATGCTCCGACGTTATCGTACTTTTTCAGGTTGGCGGGATAAGCCGGACCAAAATAACTGAACGTGTTTCCCGGGTAACCTGCATTGCCATTCAGACCTGCAGAATAGGTATCAAGCGTTTCTACCGTTCTTGTCAGCTTAACCGCACGGAACGCATTATCATAGGTTAATCCTACTTTTCCCGGCACAGCCTTTTTCGTTGTGATTACTATTGCACCTGAACTCGCCTGGCTCCCGTAAAGCGCCGTAGCTTCAGGTCCCTTCAAAACGGTGATGTTAGCAATATCATTCGGGTTAAGATCCGCAATACGATTTGTGTAGTCATTGTTGCGATTCTGACGGCCATTCGCGCCGGCTCCGTTGCCCGCAAGACCAAGACCACCACCTCCCTTGGAATCTTCGTTCATGGTTGAGTTATCGAGGATAATTCCATCCACAACGAACAGTGGCTGATTGCTCAACGAAATTGAATTAAATCCTCTTAACACAACCTGTGAAGAGGCACCTGCAAGACCGGTGGTAGGAGTGATGGTAAGACCGGCAACGCGTCCCTGGAGACTGTTCACAAAGTTCTGGCGTTGTGTTTCGGAAACTTCTTTGCCACTTACTGTTTGGGTTGAATAACCAAGTTCTCTTGGCTTTCGTTTGATGTCCATCGCAACAACTACTTCTTCGAGCGAGTTGTCTTTTTCAACAAGGCCAATGGTGATGCCGGAACTTTTGTCCCCGACCTTATATTCGCGTACCGTGTAACCCTGGTAGCTCACAACGAGTACTGAACCTTTTTCGGCGGAGATAGTGAAGCTGCCGCTTGCATTTGTTTCGACCCCGGAGGTTGTTCCTTTTACCTGTACAGTGGCGGCTTCGAGCGGAGTTCCGTCTTTGGAGGATACGACGGTTCCCGAAACCTGGCCAGATTGTGCTGTTGACTTCAAGTATGCGCATAACACTACAGGCAGTAACAGCATGCGCAGAAAATTTCTCATAGCATGTGTTTAATGATGGTGATCGTTAAGTTGGTTCTGTTCTGTCGGTATGTGTTAAGGGGAAAGTGTACGGAAAGGCCGCATTCTCTAACGAAGCTTTAACTAATGTAAAGGAAAATCCTGCATAAAACCGCAAAACCCGATTAAATCTTGCAGGAAAACTAAAGAATGGTCATTCCTGCCATGCGGTATGCATCGAGGCGCAGATCCTGAGGATCAAGTTCGGTGATCAAAACATCTATGTGACCGGGGCTGGCAACATGGATTGGCTGAACGGAGTCGAGTTTTTCTGAGATGGAAAGGCAAACGACTTTTTTGGAGGATCCGATCATGGCTTTTTTGACCTGTACAACATCCCAGTCGTTGTCCGTGAGACCATCTTTTGCGTCAAGTGCGTTTACGCCAATAAAGCAAAGATCCGCGCGAATACCCCGGATGCGATCAAGTGCCTCACCGCCCGCGGTAATCTTTGCATTCTTTGAAACCTTGTCACCAATAACGATCACATCAATTGCCGGATGCCTTATGTACTCGAGGATTGCGGGTATACTGCCAGAAATAAATGTGGCCTGTAGGGCAGGTGGAAGATTTTTTGCGAACTCAATTATTGTGGTACCACCGGTTGTGAGAATGAACATTCCATTCTGTAAAAGGGTGTTTGCTTTTCTCGCGATCACCTGTTTGCTTGCCTGCGAATAGATATCTGTTCCTGCTGTATAATGGTGATCGAAAGAATGGGAGAGTGCACCACCATGAACCTTGATGATAAGTCCTGCATCTGCGAGTTCCTGCAGATCACGCCGTACGGTATCTTCAGAAACGGTCATTTCCTGGCCGAGATTGGCAGAGAGAACACGGTTGTGCAAATTGACCTGGTGAAGTATGTAGGCGTGACGCTCTTGCTTAAGCATAATTGAAAATACGCAAAAAACTGCACCCAGCGTATGCATATGCTCAACCTTCTTATTTGCCTCCGCATGCTCCGTCGCGCCAGGTGGTGTCGTTGCCGTACTGCGCCAGCACCCAGTCCGGCAATATGGTCAGTAACTATAAAAGTTATTTCCCAAACGCAAACCTCACCGACAACGCAAATGCATCCGGCACAAAATTGATCGCCGGGATCACATCAAGCTCTGGCTTCCAGTCAAGACTCAGATTGATCGGTGCATTCGGGAATTTATAATCAAGACCAAGTATACCTGTTGGGCCGAAATAAGTTTTGCCACCACCATTACCGTCTTTATCAGAATTACTCTGAAAACCACCATAAATACCGGCACCATAAAACCAGCTTAATCCAGCGGTATTAAATGGTTGATATACCTCAAGCAATCCACCAATACCAAACCTGCTCCCGAATGAAATAATACCTTCAACTGCGCTCCGGTCCGTAATAAAATATTTTCCGGTGATTCCATTGTTCAATGTAGGTATAGAGTTGCTTAATCTTAAACCAACCGACATGCGGTAATCACGACCTGCAGGTTTTATATCATAATAAGCCGGGTCGGGTTCAGGATCCTGATCCTGTGCCATCAATCTGGTAGTGCTGAACAAAGCAGATGTCATAACGAACGCAACGAGCAGACGTTTCATGTTATTAAGTATTAGTGAGGATTTAGAAAGAATACAAGGGTAGGAACCAAATAAACGAAAAGGTTTAATGGCACCGTATAGCGCAGATGTTAAAGTTATTTGAAAGAGAGAATACCGGCTAATCAGAAGTTCATACCAACTACATTTTTGGTACTGTCAGATTTTTTTTCATCATCCTTTTCTTTTTTTTCGTCTTCAGGCTTCACGCGTGGCTTTGGTGGTTCGAATAATTCGAACTTGGTTTTGGGGCGCCTGTCTTCCTGCCATTTGAAATTGCGTAAACGCTTTTCGCCATCAGGCATCTGTGTAACAGGATACATTGTACCCTTTACTTCATTCATCACAACTACACGATTGAGTTCCTTATCCTTGAAACGAAGATCAATTATATCGCCTGCAACACGATTGATACCTACGAGATAGTTCTCTTTATCACGGGCATAGTAAATGCTTTCCGCATTGCCTTTAGCGCGCATATAATCAATCACCCCATCCCTGAAATAACCATTCATGCGGGTTCCTTTCAGTTGGTTGTACATGTTCTTCCCGGTCTCATTGATAGCAATACCATTCTCAAAAACATAAACACGATCAGCCTTTTTGTTTTTCGTAAAGATGTAGATAGTATCGCCGCTCACCTGGCTGTTGTTTGCCCACATTACGGGCTCTGTGAATAATTTGAAGATAGAATCTTTGCCTGAATAGAATAAACTATCTCCCACTGCCTGCAATGAATCTGAGAAAATCCTTACATTATGAAAAGCCTGGAAATAACGAAGGGTGCTATCGGTTTCAGCATTTGTATGAACAACAGTTACGCCTTTCAAAGCGTCACTACTGTCTTTCGCGGAATTGTTTTTTGGAATTGGCTGTTTTGAACGGGCCAGATCTCTTTTTGGTAGAGCATCCCGTTTACCTGCAACGTCTTTTTTAACGCCGGTCGGTGATTTGACCGGAGGTTGCGATTTTTGTTCCGAAAGAGCAATGGTACTATCCGCTATCTTCCTGTCGGATGTCATTGCGTTATATGTTGCAGGTTTTTTAACTACTACTGCTGTGTCTGCTTTAGGGATTGTCAATGCTATCGCAGCAGAATCATTTTTTCTACGGATAGTATCATTCAATTTCAGTGCGGTATCGGCTCGGATGCCAACCTGTGCTTCTGGAAGGTTGATTAGTTTTCCTGAAATCAGCGTATCACCCGTAACAAATAAGGAATCCTTGTCCTGTTTGATTATGAGTACCGCATTCCTGGTTGCAAATAAACTACCGGCTTTGTTGTTCACCTTCATATAATCACCACGCATAGCAAAGCCCTGTGCAGTGTCCTTATAAGTCACCTGGCCAGTAAGGATACTGATACCGGTACTGTCGTTGGTATCTATGTTATCCGCGATTACCTGTGAAGCTCCATCATTAATGACGGGTCTGCGACCAAAATACGCTTTCTTATTTTTGATATCATAAAAGCCGCTGCTTGTTACGATGTTTCTTGCAGAGTCTTCGATAAATGTTTCAGTGACGAAAGTTGTAAGCTGTGTCTGACTGTTATACAGTAACGAATCAGCGCGCAACTTATACTGGGGATCATTCAGAACAACCTTCTTTTTGAAATATACATCCTTGCTATCGGCATAATATGTGGCTTCAGTTGAAGTCAAAACTGATTTCTCTGTTTCAACCTTACCGCCATTATAGTAATTGCCTATCTTTTGATTCAGATCGTAATCAAGCGTATTTGTGGTGAGATTACTTTTGCCGTCTGTAAGCCTTACATTTTTTCGAAGGTTGGCTATCCGTGTATCAACATGATATAAAAGATAATCAGAGTAAATGTTTACACTGTCGTTGTCGTTGATATGAACACGTCCAAAAGCTTCAAAAGTCTTTGTGCTTTTATCGTAATAAAAGCTATCGCATTCAAAAAGGGTAGTGCCTTGTTTTGCCTGGATCTGGTACTGTTCATCGCGTTTACCTGTTTGTACCTCGCGGACAGAATCGATCTTCGCTGTTCTTAAAGTACCAGCACGGATAATATCAACAGGTTTTGATTCAGAACCCGGCGGGCCGCTCTGAGCCTGCACCCCGGCAAAATTGCCAAGGCAGATCGCGATAAAAAAAAAGAGAAAAAAATGTTTCATCTTACTGGTTTCCCGGCGTGGAAGTCGAATCGTAGAGTGCCGTTTTCAAAGCACCGCCTTTATCCTTTCTTCCAAATACAGAAATATTCACGTAGCGTTTAGGATGCGTACGGAAATCGTCAAGCAAGATAGTCAAACTCCTGCTCGTCTGATGAAGCTCATTGTACAATTGTTTATCATTTAACAACAATCCGAGCGTGCCATCCTTGCTGTCCATCTTGGCGATAGTCTTATCAAGGGTTTTCAGCGTACTCTTCATGGAGTTAATGGCTTCATCAATACCGGCATTTGAAAGCTTGCTTGTTGTAAGCTGGAGATTTGTAAGAGTTGAATCGATCTTGCCATTGTTTTTTGCAAGATTCGATGAAAGGCTTTCGAAATTGGTGAGCGTTTTCGCAAGCATACCAGTCTGTGTATTCAGCAATGATTCAAGGTTCTTTGAAGATGCAGTAAGATTTGCAACGATACCCTGTATATTGTTACTTGTATTAGGATCAACGATAGTATTCAGTTTCTGGATGAACTGGTCGAGACTACCAAGGGTTTTATTAAGATTGTCGATTGCAGGACTAAGTGCAGTTTTCACTTCACCAAGCAGACCCGGGTTGGTAACTGTTTTTAAAGTTGCGCCGGGTTTCAGGAAAGTGGTGCTGTTACCTTTGATGATCTCAAGTGAAGTTGTACCGAGGAGGTCACTATTGATAGCGGCGACTGAGTTATCAGGAATGTTAACGTCTTTTGTAATATTGATGGTCACAACTATAGCAGTAAGGTTTGCATCCTTTTCTTTCAGGGAAACAACTTTACCTACCTGCAGACCATTTATCATAACAGGATTGGCGGGGCCAACACCTTTTACAGATGCAAACTCTGCAAAAACCTCATTGTTTTTTTCAGTGAGATTTTTTCCTTTAAGGAAGTTGAAACCAAGGATCAATACTGTGATAGCAATAGCAGTAAGTGCTCCGACTTTCGTCTCATTTGTTATTTTCATTCGACTTTATTTATGTAAACCGGTCGGGCGCACCCACGGATCAACGCCTAAAATTCCACATAAAAACGCATATCTCCAATAAAAGTTCGATGAAGTAGTTGGAAGTCAATGCTATTTCCCTTCAGTTGCTTTCCGGTATTTCCTGATAGCATTAAGGATGTTTTTCGCGATCTCATCCTGCCCCCTTTTGCTGTTAAGATAATCTTCATCAGGTTTATGACTGATGAAGCCGGTCTCTACAAGAATACTGGGCATTGCTGTAGCCTGTAAAACCCAGATCCCTTTTTCATTTCTTTGCTTAACACCACGACTGGCACGACCTTCCTTAACAAACTCTTCCTCAACAAGATTTGCCAGTAATAGGCTCTTGTCGAAGTATCTTTTTGTCCATAGCAATGATTGTGCCTTGAAGACAGGGTCATTCAGATCCGGGGTGAACTCCTTGCCCTCATTTACAGGTTCGGACAAACGCTCAGTCACAAAGTCGCCCTTTGAAGCTGATCTGTCGGCCGCCCAGATATAGGTTTCTGTACCACGACTAGGATTGGGGGTGTAATAGGTTGTATAACGGGGTACACTACGTGTTCTTTTTCTCCGGTTTTTGCCTTTGCCGGTGTAGTAGACCTGTTTGCGGTAACCCGCAAACTTTGAATGTTTTGTTCTGGGACCGGAGTTTACATGGATAGAAACAAAGAGATCGCCTTTGTTGGTATTTGCGAAATCAGCCCGGGCACGGATTTCGGGATAAACATCAGTTGTTCGTGTGTAAAGGATCTTCAGATCAGGAAATTCCTTCTCAAGTAGTTTGCCGAGTTTTAAGCCAACAGCGAGACAGATCGTTTTTTCGTAAGACCGGAGACCGTGCGCACCAGCATCCGACCCACCATGTCCGGGATCGACGATGATTGTTTTGATGGCATTTTTCTTTGAGCTGTTTTTTTTACCGGGACCGGCGGGTTCAGAATCTTTTTTGAAAGAGGCGAGGAGGATTATAAATGCAACACAAAAAATACCAGCCAGTAATTTCTTCAACATCAGCGCAGATTCTTTTGCGCGCAATTTACGCAATAAGCCAGGGTGGGCGCCCTGGTATCACTGATGTCTTGAAATTTTAGGATATATTTTGGATTCGGTCGGGAAACTATTTCGAGAGTGCATCACGGTAACGCTTAAGCGCTTTCACGATACTTTCGGCAACATCATCCTGACCCTTTTCGCTGTTGATGAGTTTTTCTTCTTCTTCATTTGTGATAAAGCCGCTTTCAACAAGTATGCTTGGCATTCCTGTAGCCTGTAACACCCAGATCCCCTTATCATTTCTTTGTTTCACACCACGGCTTGAGCGACCCGCGGCAACAAGCTCTTCTTCCACAAAAGC
>JBEVNF010000293.1:0-3513 GCA_040508255.1 Flavitalea sp. | reverse complement strand
TGTAAATTCAGTTAACAAGTTTCCACGTCACGTTGCTGCCATAAACGCTAACCATAAAAAATGACGCCATGAAAACACTTTCCGAAACCTGGTTCGCTGATGGCTATATTGATTTCGAGCTAAAAAAATACACCCTGCTCGCTTATCTCCAGGAAATCAGTAAACATTTTAATGAAAATAAGCTTTACCCGCAACTTGGAGACATCATCTTTCACTACAACAACATTGTTGCGTTCCGCGAAAACAAAAAATATCTGCAGGAGCAGTTCCCTAAAAAGCTGACTGGTATCCAGATGGAAAGACTTCAGTTGTTATATGAACAGATGATTGAAGATGATGACCTGATGAAAGAACTGGAAGACATTATTCAGTACGCAAGCGTGCAGATGAAGTCAGCGATCAGCAGTGGTGCTGAGATCTATGAATTTGTTGAAGATAAACTAACTGTCTTCCCCGTTGGAATCCTGCCTATCAAAATACATGAAGGATATTTTTTCCTGAGCAATGGAAACTCGAAAGCCACACGCGTTTATCAATACAGGCTCAGCATCTTCGAAAAGCACGATGAAAAATATCGTGCAATCAAAACTGAATATGTCGATGAATGGCAACGCAGCATCGGAAACACATACGAAAACATAAAGGCTGAGTTACTAAGACTAAACCGGTCGTTCCCGAACCCGGCAGTATACTCTATCGAGACCTCACATAATTTCCCGATAGACGAAACCTTATTACCGGTGGCAAAACGTACGTTGGTCAGGTACATCAGCGCAGCTTAATAAACTAAAATGCTCCTTAAGTTTAAAACCTAAGGAGCATTTTAGTTTATTTCGATCCACTCAGCAATTACAAGCCATAATCCACGCCTTTTACCACTGCAGGCACACCCTCGCTGATCCATTTGGCAGGTGCTGCGCCTTTCAGGTAGTAGTCAAAGAACTGACCCAATCTCACACTCAGATCTTTGCGATTGCGGCGTTCAACCAGGTTATGATCCTCGCCATTGTATTGTAATAACCATGCTTTTTTACCAAGTCTGCGCATAGCGGTAAACATTTCAATTCCCTGGTACCAGGGCACTGCACCATCTGCATCATTGTGCATGATCAGCAACGGGGTTTTGATCTTATCAACCCTGAATAAAGGAGAGTTCCTGATATAAAGATCAGGACGCTGCCAGAGCGTTGAACCAATTCTTGTTTGCGTACGCTCATACTGGAACTGCCTGTTCAGGCCAGTTCCCCAACGAATACCGCCATAAGCACTGGTCATGTTCGCTACCGGGGCACCTGCACCTGCTGCTGCAAACATATTCGTACGTGTAACAAGATAGGCAACCTGGTACCCACCCCAGCTTTGTCCCTGTATCGCCATCTTAGTTGAATCAACCCATGGAAATTTCGACATAAACTTAGCTGCGGAAACTACAGAGTTATAGGCACTCTCACCAGGCTCACCGGTTTTGTAATGAATGTTTGGATCCATTACGATATAACCATTACTGACAAAGTATGGAATGTTGATTGTTGAGGCACTTGGTGCAGGAGCACGATAGTTATTCAATCCATCTGCATCCTGTTCATAGAAATAAAATATTACCGGGTATTTCTTTTTGGGATCGAAATTCTCTGGCTTGAATACAAGACCTTCTGACATCTTACCATCCAGCATCTTCCATTTAACAAGTTCAGCAGTGAACCAATTGTAATCCTTTTGTTGCTGATTGATCTCACTTAATCTTGTAAAGTTCTTCAGATCAGTAGCCGAATATATATCCGGTGATTGCTGAGGGGTCATTCTTGAAACGATATAAACTTCTGCTTCTTTAGCTTTCACTGGTGCACTGAACGTATAAGCACCCATCGACAACAAGGCAGGATCTCCGCCGGCACCCAGCTTCTTTAAATAGTATCCATCATCCTTACTGTTCCTGTTAAAAGCACTCAGCAACAATGTTTCTTCCGATTCAAAAAAACGTTTTTCCCTATCCGTACGAACATAGTTTAACACGATCCTGTTTTTTCTTCCGTAGCCAGACGTAACATTCAGGGGTGCTTTTGCATCATCAGGATCAAGCTGCCAGATATCATAACGATCATTGATCAGCAAAGCAGCATCATCTGCAAGCCAACCGATGGTGCCGAATGATGGCGGATCATCCGGGTGATCATCTTCATCGTCATATAAAGGCACCGTGATCTTCTTTGATATATTTTTTGAAACGCCTGTTTTTACATTGTAGGCAAAATAATGTTTCAAAGTACCATCATACCAGGTTACATATTTCCCTCTCGGTGAAACTGTAAACTGACCACGATGTTTTTCTTTGATCAATTTCCGTGAAGCATCTTTTAGCGATATGATATAAGCAGTTTGCTTTGCAAAGCCCTGCCATTGCGATTCTATGCGGTTTCCTTTACTTGATACACCAATCACAAAATCAGCATTGCCTTCATCAACAAGATAGATATTTTCCGCATCAGGTGCACCCAATGCAATCACTGATTTCTTATCGTTACTCATCACTGCTTTATATGATCTGCCCATTTCTATGCGCAATTGTTTCAGCTGTTGTGGCTGGAGATAGTCATCATTATAATGCCATACATCCAGTCTTGCAGCTTCGAATTCCGGAATGGTTGTATCCTTTGGTTGCCTGATCTGCGAAAGACCAAGGAAGAGGCGCTTTCCATCTTTACTGAACTCAGGCATCGTACTGTCGCTTACCGTATAACCAGGTTGAATACCGGGTGTTGTCCGCTCTGCGATCTTTAATGCAGTATCCATCCCAGGTTTATAATAATAGAGTTTGAAAAACTTCTGCTGAGCTTTTGATGAACTGTCACGTTCAACATTGAAGGCAACCTGCGTTGCTTCTTCATCGAATGCAAAACTTCTTGCATCATTGAATTTGCGGAGAATTGTATCAGCCCTGGTAGTTTTAAGATCAACCCAGATAACAGAAGCAAATGAAAGTGTATCTGAGTTTCTGGCTGAGGCTTCGATCAGTAACACCTTTCCATTCTTACTGAACAGATAATCTTTCACATAAGTATACCTGGTTTCTTTCCCTGTTTTAAGATTGTACAATACAAGTTCAGTTCCTTCATCGACACGTTCTGCAGTTCTGTTGCGTGGTGCAGGAGGATTTTTGAGAACAGAGAAACCCTTTGCTTTGACTTCAATAACCTTATTTTTTAAACTGTCTGCGATATGGATCAGGCTGTCGGCCATTCTTGACAGGTTATTAAGCTGTGTCAGAGAATCTGGTTTTGATCCCGGCTTTGTGAGAGAACCTGAGTTCTTTTCAAAAAGATAGGCGAACCAATCTCCGCTACCCTTTTCAGGCATTTTGAATGATCTGACCGATGCAAATTTCAACACACTGTCTTTGCCAAGTTCAAGAACACCAATGCTATCCTTTGGCATTTCTGCCGGCGATTTCTTTTTGATCCTTGCTTCTCTTGTGTCGCGGAAATAAGGACGGATCCTGAAAACAACATAACGACT
>JBEVNF010000287.1:0-6420 GCA_040508255.1 Flavitalea sp. | reverse complement strand
CTTAGGGTCATAAGTGAGCACGAGTTTTTTGAATGCATCAAGCTTTGTATATCGTGATTGTAACACTGATGGTGAAAGTGTAAACATCTTACCCCAATGCGGTTTCGCACCAAAAGGTTCAAGTGCCGCTTCAATTTTTGGCAGCAGTTTGCTCACATTCGGCCAGTCTTGCTTCAAAGTAAAATGTATTGCGAGTGAAGGCTGGTTATAGCAAGGACTCATCCAGAAATTATCAGCTTCGATGGTTCTGATCTCAGAAATAAACAGATGCGGTCCGATCTCTTTGCCAAGTTTAGCTACTTCGAGATAAGCCTCCAGTCCGTTTTTGCGGGGAACAAAATATTCAGCCTGCAACTCAACACCACTGCTTGGGGTAAAGCCCATTTTGAAATGCGGCAGCCTGTCGAACCATGGGCCGGGTACACCCATCTGCTCGGTACAATTCTCGGCAGACAACGCAGCTATCGGATGCATATTCTTTGTAGCCGCCTTACCACCAAAAAATTCCGGTGTTTTTGAAAAATCTGTTTTATCCGTATCAACAGCCTTGATCCATACTTCGTTCACGCTTTCTGATTGCCAATCTGTGAAAAGACTCACACTGTAGGCAGAAGATAAAATTGCTTCGAAGTTTTCCTTCAACTGACTCAATGGAAGATCGAGATAAACATATTGTTTCACCTTGAAGGTTGGAACAATATTCAGCGTAACTTTTGTAATCACACCAACTGCACCGAGCCCTACGACCAGTGCATCGAATTTTTCACCATCTTTTGTTCGGCTTAATTCTACAACATCTCCGGCCGCGGTAACTATTTCCAATGCAGCCACTTCAGAACTGAGGTTACCGTTCCTGACACCTGAGCCATGCGTTGCAGTTGTACATGCACCCGCAACTGAAATATGCGGTAATGAGGCAAGATTATGCAGCGCGAATCCTTTGCTTTCAAGCCAGGGACTCAGTGTTCCGTAATTCATACCGCCTTCAATGGTGACAGTCTTTGCAGCTTCATCAAGTTTTACAACCTTGTTCATCTCCCGTAAAGAGATAAAGAAATCGCGTGTATCAGCAATGGTATTGAAACAGTGTTTTGTGCCAAGCACTTTAAGACGTTCATGCGACTTTACGATCTTCTGAACTTCTGCAACTGTTTTTGGATAAGCTATCTTATTGGTACTGTAAACAAGATTACCTGCCCAGTTCTTTAGCTTTTCCTGGGGCATCCAGTCTTCGATAGGTGCTACAAATGGAGATATCATGGCGCTCGCGGAGAGTTTTAAGAATGTACGTTTTTTCATGTGGCAATGCGTTGGAACATTCACAAATTAGTGCTTTTCCTAAACAAAATTCTTCTCCGTAAACGAAACCAAATTATAATATCCAATCTGATACATGATATCAGAAGGCTCCCCATAAGTATTCGGCGGGATCACCCAACCCGGACGCTTCCAATACTCCTCAAGATAGCGCTGCAAACATGTAAGCAGATCCTCAAGCTTATTGATAGTTCTGAATTCATTCAGCGGATTTATGATTCCATCAAAATCAGAACCGATACATATACATTGCCATGGATTTGTTGTCGAACCCGATTTGTATGCCACTTCTGCAATATGGATCAGGTTTTCCCAGAAACATTCCGCCCAGCGCATATTCTGCTCTGCATCTTTTCTGAAAATATTTTTGAACCATTTTGTAAAGCGCTTACCCTTTACATTGTAACCAAGTATACGCTGATCAATTTCAAGACCTATAATACCATTGGAAGCATAGATCTCCGCAATATCCTCTTCATCAAGATTGATCTCAAAATCATAGTACTTTTTAGTGGCGCCATGACTATAGATGATCGGCAGATCCGGATGTCGTTCTTTACGATACTTATAAAACTCGAGCCTTGCAAGCTTCGACATGTGTTTTACATCAATAAGCACCGGTGCACCATTATCTGACCGCAGCAATTCTTCAATCACGAGGTAACCAATTACAGTGATCTCACGATCGCAAAGCGGCGGCTGGTCCTTATAAGGCTTCGTCAGCGTCTGCATTCCAAGCTCCTGGCCAAGTATAAAGTTTTTAAGATCAAACAAACTTTCACTATGCGAACAAAGTCCGTTATAGAAATGGTGAGCCAATGTTATAAAGAATGGCCGTGCAGGATGGGCCTTTATAAATCGAATCCTGTCTTCAACACCCGCCCATTGCATCGCATCAGAAGGATCATTGCCATTACACAAAACCTGCGCACCCTCACATGAGTTTGCAACAAGCAAAACACCCTGACCTATCTCTGATGATAAATCTTTGCCTGTTGTCAGTAGCTTATATTCAGAGTTTCCGTTGATGGGCTTTTTCAGTTGAAGCCTGGCAGCGAAGTCCATTTGCTTCAAAAGATCTGTATAGTAATTGAATGACGGGTCCTTAACGGTGGCGATCCATGCCTTACCAAACTCAGTAATCATGTTGGCAACAGTATCACCTGCAATTGAATCAAGCAGATCACTCTTCAGATCAAGAAAACCTTGTTCAATCGGATAAAACGAATTGACTATCAGCTTGAGATTGCCCTCATTACAACTTGTAAAATCAGATTGCCTGTAAGGCGCAAAACCCGCAGCATTCTCAAGAAGAGCATCTGCAGGGGTATCCTCATCCTTCATCCATGGAGATGCATTTGAACAGGCATCCATCTCGTTATTATTCGCGTAATAGCTGTGCCCGTAGGGTTTCAGAAATGGATGCACATGAAGATCCGCCTTTGGAAGTTTCATAAACTGATTGTTTTAAGTAGATATGAACTGAACTTTAGGGACACGGAGTTAAGCACATAACCTTAGTCGTGCTTGCAGGATCAACAGGAAACTTTGATGGATTTAAACGAAGGAGATGAATTGATAGGGTATATGATGAACCCCAAACAGTTTTATAAATTTAATGCTTTAGTAATCATCGTAAAAATAATTATAACCATGTAGTTTTCTAATCGTCAAACTAATCTATATTTATATCCCTGAAAACCTGAATCCACTTTCCTATTATTCTCCTGACCAGGTTCTGACTAAAAGTTTTATTACTGTATTATTACCCGACTGTATTGTCACTGCATCGACCTACCGCATATGTTAATTGATGGGAGGAACTCTGTACCCTAACAATTGTTCAGGCCTTTAAAATATTGCTATGTTTGGTTCAGCTACACTCGATGTCATCATTGGCATCATTTTCATTTTCATGCTCGTTAGTATTATCTGTTCCTGTATCCGGGAAGGGATCGAAGCTTTCCTGAAAACAAGATCGGCCTACCTTGAAGCCGGTATCAGGGAATTGCTGAATGACAAAGATGGTACAGGGCTTGCAAAAGCTTTCTACACACATCCGCTTATTCACAGTCTGTTTGCCAAACAATACAAACCCGGCAAGGCTTCTGAAAAAATAAGTTTCCTTCAGAAGGGCACAGGTCTTCCATCTTATATTCCTGCAAAAAACTTTGCATTGACGCTTATGGATATTGCAGCGCGCGGACGGGAAACAGATGAAGTAAGCGGTCATCCTCAATCACCCATTATCTCGATAGAAGGGATAAGGAACAATATCCAGAATCTTGACAACCCTTATGTACAAAGAGCAGTACTTACAGCACTTGATGCATCACAGGGCAATCTCGAACTCGCACAAAAGAAATTGCAGGATTGGTACGACAGTGCTATGGACAGGGTTTCGGGTTGGTACAAACGTGCCACTTCATGGATCATATTCGGAATCGGTCTTGCAGTTGCGATCATCTTTAACATCAACACGATCACCATCGCCAACTATCTCTATAAAGATGCCGGTGCAAGAAAAGCACTGGTAGCCAGGGCCGAGTCTGCCGCAAAGGATACATCTTACAACAGCAAGCGTTATAACGAAGCAGTTGAAACACTGAACGAGATCAATCTTCCGATCGGATGGGAGAACGGTGCTTACGCGGGCACACATACAATTAAAGCATTGGACGGTACGACGCTGGTTGATCCCAAACAAACTTCAGGGGCCTGGAATGGATTCTTTAAAATCTTACTTGGCTGGTTGCTCACAGCTTTCGCAGCAATGGTTGGCGCCCCCGTATGGTTTGATCTGCTCAATAAGGTAATGGTCATACGTGCCACCGTTAAACCACACGAGAAAAGTCCTGAAGAAGGCTCAGAAGACTGGCAGAAACCAAAGACACCTTTCGGTGGATCATTGACTGGTCCGACGGGCATCAATGAACGGGGAATTGCACCATTACCCACCGCGCCGCCACAACAACCACAAACAAATAATTCACCAAACATCAGGGATAGGGATGCGGACCTTGACAGTTGTCATGTTCCAAAAGGTGATCCTACTCCGGATGAAGATTTACCAGAAGCAAAAGGAGGGGTTCAATAATGTCATATTCACTCACATGGTTACCATCGGTACTCCTGAATGCAGGATTAAAAGTCGCCGAAGTTGACGGCTGGCAAACCCGCGGCCATGGCGATGTTGGCGCAACCTTCGGCGTGCTTTGTCATCATACTGCAGGTTCACGCAGGGGCAATATGCCCACACTGAACATCCTTGTGAACGGAAGACCTGATCTGCCTGGTCCTTTATCACAACTCGGACTTGGAAGAGATGGAACTTTCTATATTCTCGCTGCCGGACGATGTAATCATGCCGGTAAAGGAATCTGGAAAGGTCTTGTAAACGGCAATTCAAATTTTATCGGCATCGAAGCAGAGAATACAGGGAGAGCAGATGACTTTCCATGGCCCGAAGTTCAGATGGAAGCATACAAGCGCGGTGTGGCGGCTATATTAAAGTACATCAACCGCTCTGAAGAATACTGTGCAGGTCACAAAGAATATGCGCTACCTGCCGGGCGAAAACCCGATGCCAATTTCGATATGCATGAATTTCGTTCAGGAGTCAAAGCGATCCTCAATGGAACTGCAACACCATTCAAACCTATTCCAGCAGAAGAGCCTGCAGATGCGGGTAGCACAAAGCCCCCAAGACCAACCATACGCCGCGGCTCAACTGGACCACATGTGGAAGCTATTCAGAAAAAGCTGAAACTTGGAGTTGACGGAAAGTTTGGTCCCGGTACAGAGGCCGCTGTGCGTGAGTTTCAGAGACAAAGCGGAGTTGTTCCTGATGGAATCATAGGACCCAAAAGCTGGAAGATCCTTGATGCTATCCAGGCTTAAATATTATTACAGTGTTCACCAGGTCATACATTTACACGACAGTATACAATATCAGGTTGAGTAAATTGCTGCCTATCATTCATTAAAGAAACAACATGAAACCAATTCCTCTTATTACCCTTGCTGCTTTGCTTTTTAGTAGTTGCAGCGTCCTCACGAAGAGCCAGGTAAAAAACATCAGTGTATTCGCAGAAACCACAGATGCATTTGCTGAATTCCCGGGTGAACTTATCAGGGTTCGTGCGGACCTCGTTATGGAAGAAAGAATTGTCGCCGCCCTTCAGATGCCTGATGAGGTGGAGATCAAAAATACGATCAGTGACGCGCAGAAGAACTATAAAATTCAGCGTCGCATCGCAGATAGCATGGATCTTCCTTTTCAACTACTCAAGCAGTATGCGCTGCTGCTCGCGAAGCTCAGCTCCGGGGATTATGTTGAATCACTCCATTCAAATCGCGAAAGCTTTGAATCAAACGCGGGCTCACTTATAGACGTTACCAATTCTGCATTGTTCAAGGAAATACCTCCTGAAGCAGGCACCATTTTTACTGAAGCATTGTTTCTTGCTGGCGAGCGAATGACCAAAGCAAAACAGACAAAGGCTCTAAAGAAGTTTGTACCGATCGGAGATACCATTATTGGTATCGTAACAAAAAAGCTTTCAGATATGCTGAATGGTGATCTGAAAACGATCATGCAAAGCGACAGCACAAAGTTTTTCAATACCTACACGAATATTGTTCTGAAAAAACCCGAACGTGTTAATTACTCAACCGTTTCACAATATGCAAAAGCTGTTGATGCATTTGACAACCTTGAGGCGTTTCGGCTTCAATGTATCGAGTCAGCCAATACGCTGGCAGCGGCACATAAACAACTGAACCGCGCAATCGCAACAAAGGCAAAGATGACTGAGCTTACCGGCGAGATCAAAACCTTCGGCGCTTCAGTTAACAAACTCTACAAGCTATACAAAGCAATCAAAACCAAGGCTCCTTCAACCGAAAATCAATAATCATGAACACAGAATCAATGAACACCCTCAAGATAGTCAGGGATACTATCAATCTTGTTCAGCAACAAATGGAAGAAGGTACCTGGACAAAAGCGGAAAAAAAATCAATTGCAGCCACATTAAGGAGTCTGAACACCATTGAAAATGTGATCGTGAATGAAACGCTGATGAAGATGGCAGATGAGTT
>JBEVNF010000275.1:0-12973 GCA_040508255.1 Flavitalea sp. | reverse complement strand
TTCTTACCAAGTACAAGGTCAAAATTGTGGGATGTAGAAGCGGCAAGGTCAGGATTTCCAAATCTCGTATTATATGGATTACTATAGTCGATAGCCGGATTCAGCTGATCAATACCTGGCCTCCTGATCGTTTTGCGATAAGAAGCTGTCAGGTTCAATGACTCATGCCAGGTGCGGTTGAAGTTTACAAATGGTAACCAGCTTAAGTAACTGTTGTCTGCCTTGCTGTTCACATTCTTCAGATCAAACATAACAGAGGTGAATTCTGCATTCAATCCGGCAGTTACACTCATGCCTTCAATTATCTGCTGACGTCCGGATAAACGGAGATTGCTGATGTTTTGTGTGAAACGAAAGTCATTGCTTAGTCCGGGATTCTTTACAAAATAATTACCCGGTTTATCATAGTTCATAAAGTCAAGTAATACATCATTATAGTTGTAGTTATGCCAACCACCGGCAGAGATTGTGGTCGTCTGATTGTTAAGCAGCTTATCATAATTAACTCGCACATTGTACCCGCGGCTCAGGCTATTACCGAATTGTTGTTGTGTTGAATCAGCAGCCGTTGGCACAAGATCAGCATCGAGATAATCCTGGTAGAACATCCTGTCATTTTCATTGCGCGAATAATTTGCACCTGCGATCACTCTTAAGGTTTCACCCGGTTTACGTCCACGATGTGTATAGGTAAGATTCATGGAAGGGTTCAGATTCATACCTTCAGACTCAGTGATACGATTGCTTACCCGGTAAACCTGTTTGCTGTTATCAAGATTGGTGTAACGGCTTTCGTTATGATTGGAAAAATCATTCTGATTCAACTGCACAAGCATATTGATCGTGTTCCTGCTGTTCAGATCATAATCGATATTCAGCCGCGCATTTGGCCGTTTGCTCCTGTTTGAATTACGGCTGTCGGTATTCAGGAAGTTTGAAGAATCAGCATAGATATTTTCTCTTTTCGAGTATCCATTACCGTTAAACCTGTTAAAGCCTGCACCAGCGTTAAAATTGATCGCAAGACCTTTCTGACGGTAATTGAGATTTCCGCTAAAACCAGCCTCGCCTCTTGTTCCGGCGGTTGCATTGATCCGGCCACCCATGCCTACCCTGCCCTTGCGGGTAACAATATTGATCACTCCACCCGGTTCATTTGCATACTGTGCGGGTGGATTTGTCATCACCTCGATCCGTTCAATCATACTTCCCGGCAGAGATTCAAGAAAATCCTGCAACTGCTGGGCATTCATTTCAACCGGTTTGTCATCGATCAGGATCTTTGGCTCCTTGCCACGCACGCTAAGCTTGCCATCAGGATCAGTCGCAACCAGGGGAACATTTTTCAAAAGATCCGCAGCGTTCGAACCGGCACTCAGTGGTGACTCCCCTGCGTTAAAGGTGATGTTTCCTTCTTTGCTTTGTACAAGCGGCTTTTCTGCATAGATCACCACTTCCTCCAATTCTGAAGCTGCACTTATTTTCAGTACGAGATCATTCATGCTGAAATCAAACCTTTCAGAGCGCACAAAAATGCTGTCGATCTGCAACGGGGCATACCCAACAAAACTGACCCTCAGACTGTAATAACCAAAAGGCAGCGTATAAAAACTGAAGTCACCATTGGCAGCGGAGGTAGTTGTTCTTCGTCCGCCCAGCGAATCATCAGTCACAAGTTCAATGGTGGCTCCCGCAACCGCTTTTGATTTTTCATCGAGGAGGTTTCCTGTGATCATTCCGGGATTTGCATTCTGGGCATTGGCCGACAACAAAGCGACCAGGCTAAAGAGCACGAGCAAAGCAGGCTTGTGTTTGTCAGCAAGTACCGGGAAAATCGGGCAGAATCTGCCGGCACCTTTGCAAACAGAACGAATTGTTTTCAAACAGTCAGAGTTTTAGGTGTTATGGCTTAAAATTCACACTAAAACGGGTTAGACGCCGGGATTAGAAAAAACTTTCACATAAACGTAATTTTTTCAAAAAACCGCATGAGGTTATGAATCCTACCCGATCACGAGATTCGGTTAGGATCAAAGGGAAAGACTCTGCCAACCTGTCATTTTTTATTATATTTGCCATCTTAAATTTTGGGAGCTTACATGTTCGAAATCGAAAATAAAAAGGTACAGGATGAAGCGCGTCAGGGCGAGGCACTCGATATTCCCGGTCAGGACGGCTTTGTGTATGGAAAACAGTTCTACATAGAGAGCTATGGCTGTGCAATGAACTTTGCTGACAGCGAGATCGTGGCATCTATCCTGAACGAAAACGGGTTCGGTGCAACAAGGAACTTTGAGGATGCGGACCTTATTCTTATCAATACCTGCTCCATCCGCGAGAAGGCAGAGCAGACTGTCAGGAAACGTCTTGAACTGCTCCGCAAGGTAAAAAAAGGACGTTCAGGCACGCTGATCGGTGTACTTGGGTGTATGGCAGAGCGTCTGAAAGCAAAATTGCTTGAAGAAGAAAAGCTGGTTGACCTGGTAGTTGGCCCCGATGCCTATCGCTCACTACCCGCCCTGATAGCTGAAGCAAAAACAGGACAGAAGGCAGTAAATGTTCTGTTGAGCCGGGAAGAGACTTACGGCGATATCTCCCCTATCCGTATGAATGGAAATGGAGTAAGCTCATTCGTAAGCATCATGCGTGGCTGTAATAACATGTGTTCATTCTGTGTGGTCCCATTTACCCGTGGCCGTGAAAGAAGCCGGGATGCAGCATCTGTAATCAGGGAATGTACTGAACTGTTTGAAGCAGGTTATAAAGAAGTAACGCTTCTTGGTCAGAATGTAGACAGTTACCAATGGATCAATCCTGACAACCAGGAGATCGTAAGTTTTGCCATGTTGCTTGAACAGGTTGCGCTGATCAATCCAAAGTTGCGGGTTCGTTTTTCAACCTCGCATCCAAAGGACATTACTGACGATGTATTATACACGATCGCGCGCCATGATAATATCTGTAACAACATCCATCTTCCTGTTCAGAGTGGTTCCACACGCATCCTGCAGTTGATGAACCGCACATATACACGCGAGTGGTATATCGCAAAGGTAAATCGTATCAGGGAGATCATTCCGGGTTGCGGATTGAGTTCTGATATTATTACGGGCTTTTGTATGGAAGAAGAAAGCGATCATGATGATACGATCAGCCTGATGAAATTTGCAAAGTTTGATCAGAGCTATATGTATATCTACAGTGAGCGGCCCGGTACACTGGCTGCAAAACGTTACAAAGATGATGTGCCTGCAGAAGTAAAAAGCCGCAGACTCGAAGAGATCGTTGCGCTTCAGAACAAGCTGGCTTACGAAAACAATAAACTCGATGTTGGTCAAACCTTCGAAGTACTGATCGAAGGCGACAGTAAAAGAAGTGATCAGCATTGGATGGCAAGAAACAGCCAGAACAAAGTGATCATCTTCCCGAAAGGTGATTATAATTTTTCAAAAGGTGATTACACACATGTGCATGTCACCGGCTTTACAAAAGCGACGTTGTTCGGTGAAGTAGCAGCGTCCATTTAATCATAAAACCAGGAATTCCAGGATGGCAGATATACAATCTATAAAAAATCGGTTTGGGATCATAGGTAATTCACCCGCTCTCAATTTTGCATTACAGGTTGCGTCGCAGGTTTCGAACACAGATCTTACCGTTTTAATATTTGGTGAGAGTGGTGTTGGTAAGGAAGTTTTTTCACAGATCATTCATGCACTTTCCGCAAGAAAACATAATCCTTTCATTGCAGTAAACTGTGGTGCAATACCCGAAGGGACCATTGACTCAGAATTATTCGGTCATGAAAAAGGTTCCTTCACCGGAGCCGTTGATAGTCGCAAAGGCTATTTTGAAACCGTTAGCGGTGGTACCATTTTCCTTGATGAAATTGGTGAGCTTCCATTGGGAACCCAGGCAAGGTTATTACGTGTTCTTGAAACAGGTGAATATATCCGTGTAGGTTCTTCAAAAGTGCAGAAGACCGATGTGCGTGTGATAGCGGCTACAAACAAGGACCTGCTTGAGTCAACACAGAATGGTAAATTCCGGGAGGACCTGTATTATCGTTTAAGCACAGTGCCGATCCGGGTGCCTTCTTTGCGCGACAGGCAGGAAGATATATTACTACTGTTCAGAAAGTTTGCCGCAGACTTTTCTGATAAGTATAAATCAGCCGTGATCCAGTTGGATGATGACGCGAAAAATGTGTTAATTAACTATAGCTGGCCCGGAAACGTGCGTGAATTGAAGAATATTGCAGAGCAGGTTTCAGTCTTGTCTACAGATAAGATGATCGGTGCGCCTGAACTGAAAAGATTTTTACCTGATCGTGATTTCAACCGGCTTCCTATACTTGCCGCCAACGGCGTTGGTGGATCCAATGGTCATGAGTTTGCAAACGAACGTGACCTGTTGTATAAGCTCTTCTTCGATATGAAGAAAGATGTAACAGAACTCAAAAGAATGTTTCTTGAGATGTTGCAGAATCCTGAGATGGCTGTAAACAATAAGGCTTTTATGAATGAGTTGAAGGAACTGAAAGCTGAAGAGTTGTTGCCACATAATCTTCAACCTGTGTTGCCTGCAAAACAACCGGTGATCTTTCATCATCATGACGATGCGATCGATCATCATGAAGAAGTAGAAGAGTCGCTCAACATCATGGATAAAGAAAAAGAACTGATACTTAAAGCACTCAAAAAACATAAGGGTAAACGTAAAGATGCAGCTCTTGATCTCGGTATCAGTGAACGCACACTTTACAGGAAACTCAAAGAATATGATATACGCGAATGATGATTGCGTATATTGAAGAGCAAAAAAATTATAAAGCACAACCCCTGATGGTATCTGATACATTATATAGTTTTCGCAAGGTTACAGCATGGTTACCATTGCTGATGATCGTGATGTTGTTTACAGGTTGTTATTCGTTCAAGGATGCGAGCGTACCGGCGAGTGTAAAAACATACCGGCTGAAGCTGATCGAAAACAGGGCCACCAACGTAAACCCTCAGCTGGCGCCACAATTGACCGACAGGCTGCGTCAGAAGATCAACAGCCAGTTTTCAAGATTACGTCCTACACAGGGTGAAGATGCTCATTATGATATTGCGGCTACGATTGTTGATTTTCGTCCTGTTACTTCAGGTGTTGCAGCAAACCAGCAAGCTGCAACAAACCGTATTATTGTTACCGTGAAGATCGATTTTGTAAACAACCTTACCGAAGGCACCAAAAGTTTTGAAGCAGATGTTTCCCGTAACTTCGATTACGGTGCGAACGTGGATTTTACAACAGCACAACAA
Organism: Flavitalea sp.; assembly: GCA_040508255.1. Lineage (GTDB taxonomy): Bacteria > Bacteroidota > Bacteroidia > Chitinophagales > Chitinophagaceae > DATHKG01. The sequence continues at coordinate 7,664 of JBEVNF010000275.1, read as the reverse complement.
ACGCTGCTGTCGGAAATCGTTCGTAACATGACAGATGAAATCTTTAACCGTATCTTTTCCAACTGGTAATAATTATGGTTCGTGATATCAACCAAATAGTATATCAGCTTTTTCAGAAAGAATCGCTGGAGCAGGTTTCAGAAAATGAACTGAGATATTATGTCAGGCAATACCCCTATGCGGGTGCAGGACATTTACTGCTTGCAAAGAAACTACAGCTTGCAGGTGAAAAACGTGCATTTGAAAGAGAGGTTACAGTTACATCAGTATACTTCACGAATCCTGCCTGGCTCCAGTTTCTTTTGAGACCGGACCAGCCTGCAGAGATCCCGGATGAATTACCGAATCATAAGGCGGTGATATTCGAATCACCGGTTGATGAAGAAGTAATTCACCCGACAGATCAAACAAAAGCTTTTGTAAGTGACACTATAGAAGAGCCGGGCGAACATGATTTTGTGATGTCGCCGCCGGAGGATTCGGAGAAGCAACATGCTACCGATCTGAATGAAGGTGGACATGCGGAATTTACCGGGTCGGAAGAACTACCGGGCGAAGAAGATGTCTTAGCAATCAAAGCAGAAGAAACTATCCCGGATCTTCCGGTTGCTGAAACTAAAACTGAGATTGAAGCGGAAGCTGAGATCGAGCAGCCGCTCGAAGATGCTTTCTTTGAAAATATCCAGGAACCTGAAGTGGTGATCAGTGCGGAGGAACCTGTTACAGAAAAACCCGTTCCTGAAAAAACAAAAGAAGAACCATCCTTTGCTCCGATTATTCCCGGGCTAAAAGAGCAGGCAGACGCTTCGTCGTCCAATCAATTGCAGATCGACCCCTATCATACCGTTGACTACTTTGCGTCGCAGGGCATCAAGCTCAGGCTTGATGAGTATTCAAAAGATAAGCTTGGTCAGCAACTAAAAAGTTTTACCGACTGGATCCGTAGCATGAAGCGGTTACCACAGGATCCGGAAGAAACGATGAATGAGGTTGAACAGCATTCTATCCGCCGCATCGCTGACGTTTCAGTGGAAGAAAAAGAGATCCTTACGGAGTCAATGGCTGAGGTCTGGGTAAAACAGGGAAACTACGAAAAGGCCCGCCAGATCTACAGAAAATTAAGTTTGCAGAATCCCTCCAAAAGCAGTTATTTTGCAGCCAAAATCGAACAATTAAAAGTTTTGTGATATGACCATCCTGTTTCTGATCCTGGTTATTCTTGTGAGTGTTATCATTGGTTTTTTCATCCTGGTGCAGAATCCAAAAGGTGGTGGCCTTGCAGGAAACATTGCAGGCTTTAACTCTCAGTTCATGGGTGTTAAGCAAACAACCGACGTTCTTGAAAAAGGTACCTGGGTTATGGCAGCTCTGATTGCCCTGCTATGCATCTTCTCTGCATTCTTTATTCCAAAAGGCGCTGCTTCAGGTGGTGGAGAAATGAGAGGTGGTCGTCCAACACAAACTGCTCCTGCTCAGACTACCCCGGCTCCAACAACACCGGCACCGGCTCCGGCAACCACACCAAACCCATAATTGAGTTTCTCAAAAATATAACCGAAACCCTGCTAAACCGGCAGGGTTTTTTGTTTTATTTTACACCCTACACCGTTGTAATCAATTTGTTACACCACCGGGCTTAATTAATAATCATGATCCGAAAAATCTTTGCAGGCATACTCATACTGATCCTCCTGGCCGGAGCCGCAGTGGCATGGAGGTTCCTGCTGTCCAATACCCGCTTCGATCAAAAATCAAGCAACCTTTATATCCGCACCGGCGAAGCCACCAGGGATGCGGTTCTGAAAAGTCTGGATACTATAATCAGCAATCCTGGCTCATTTGATTTTGTAGCCGGCCGTCTTGGTGTCTGGGACAATCTCACACCAGGAAAATACGAAATCAAAAAAGGTACAAGCCTTCTGACCCTCGCAAGAATGCTACGCAACCACCAGCAATCACCGGTCAATTTTACCATTACTAAAGTGCGTACAAAAGAAGGGCTTGCAGGTATGATCGGAAAGAAGTTTGAATGCGATTCGCTGTCAGCCATTAATTATATGAACAACAAGGACACACTCGCATTTTATGGTCTTGACACAAATACCATTATAACAGCAGTGTTCCCGAATACCTATACTTACTTCTGGAACTCAACGCCATCAATCGTTTTCAGGAAATTTTTCACTGAATACAAAACCATCTGGAACGATGACCGCAAAGCAAAGGCTGCAAAGCTGGGACTTTCACCAACCGAGGTCTACATACTTGCTTCCATAGTTGAAGAGGAAACAAATGCCAAAAGTGAAAAGGATACCATTGCAAGTGTATACCGCAACCGTATCAAAAAGTCGATGCGTCTCGGCGCAGACCCAACCGTTAAGTTCGCGTTGAGAGATTTCTCACTGAAACGTATATACGAAAAACACCTGGCCGTTGTTTCACCCTACAATACATACCGGGTATTTGGGTTACCACCGGGACCCATATGCACACCGTCACTTGAAACGCTTGATGAAGTCCTGAATTCACCTGAAACAGAATACCTGTATTTTGTGGCGAAGGCCGATCTCTCCGGAACCCATCTTTTTGCAAAAACCTACGGTGATCACCTGAAGTTTGCAAGGATGTACCGTCAGACCCTCGATTCATTGCAAAGGGTACGACAGGCATCTAAGGAGGATCTGTAAATACTAACTGAGCCTGCGATTCGTTCATCAAATGTAAAAGAGAAAGATAGTTTGATAAAACTGCAACGCATCATACTGAATACCGCTCCTGTGCAATTCGTCGTTAACAAGACAAAAAAGATCATCCCGCCCGGGTTTGACGGTTTGCCTTTGTATGATGTGATCATGTTTTTCCTTGCACAGGTCAAGAAGACCGGGCTTTCAGAACGTGCATCAGCGGTATCTTATAACTTTATCATGGCGATCCCCCCGGCCTGCCTGTTCCTGTTCAGTCTTGTTCCTCACCTTCCTTTTATGCAGACAAGACAGATCAAAAGACAGCTTCATAATATCATCTATGATATTGTACCAGCCAAAGAGTACAACCAGAATATCATTCATTTTATCGACGGCTTCCTTGATAACGCAAGAACTGATCTCCTTTCCACTTCACTGATATTATCCATTTTTTTCGCATCAAATGGTATGATGGGACTGATGCGATCTTTCAACAAGAACTATATCGGATTTGAAAAACGATCAGAGCTCGTAACAAGATGGACCGCTATTAAACTTACATCCATTATGATGGGGCTCGTGGTCGCCTGCCTGATACTGCTTATCATGCAATCGTTCTTCTGGAGATTACTGGGGATAAAGAATGAAATTTTACTTGGTCTGATAAACAATATCCGCTTGCTTTTTATTATTGCTCTCATATTCTACTCGATCGCTTTTATCTATAAATACGCTCCTGCAATTCAAAAACGATGGCGGCTTGTCTCACCCGGGTCGGTACTGGCAACGGCACTGAGCATAACATCCACCTTTATTTTCACCTTCTTTGTAACCAACTTTGGAAAATATAATGCATTGTATGGATCGATCGGAACCATCATTGTATTGATGAGTCTGATCTATATAAATTCGCTGGTACTGTTGATCGGATATGAATTGAATGTGAGCATACACTCGATCAAGGCCCTTGCTGAAGAACGCATCAGGCAGGAGTCGCTGGATCGCGTCAATCATCAGACAGAATCAACAAAGTAGCAGTTATTTCAATTCCCCGTAGTATCGCCACTCCTTTAATAATGCTTTCGATCTTACATCATCAAGTGTTCTTGAATCATAATGACCGGCAAGCTTCTTCTGACGTTGAGCTTCATAAAGACAAACTGCTGCTGCTACAGAAATATTAAGGGATTGTATGATACCAACCTGCGGGATTATAAAATTCCCATCTGCCATGTCACGGATCTCATCACTCACACCGGAATGTTCGTTACCAAATACAAGGGCTATCCTACCGGTGAAGTCAATGCTGTAAAGATCGCGTGCATCACCCGACAGGTGGGTGGTCAGTATTGTGTCGTAAGTTTTCCGCAATCCGGCAAAACATTCCACAGCATCTGTATGCTGGTGTATGGTCAGCCATTTAAAGGCACCACTGCTGCTTTTTGCACCCCAACGTTTATGTACCGGCATCTTTGTAGTTAAGATATGTATATCCTGAACACCAACAGCATCACAGGTTCTCATTACTGCTGATATATTATGTGGATCAAACACATTCTCAAGCACAACTGTTAAATCTCCCTGCCGTTTGTTAAGAACGGACATCAATGTAGCTTCCCTTTCTGGCGTCATATTTGCAAAAACTATGAAACGAAAATACAAAAAGCTATCTTCGTAAACAGTAATCAATTCAAAATCCAAAAAACCCATGCTGAAGAAAATCCTGAAGATATCCGGAATTGTTCTGTTAGTACTTATACTCGCCGCTATTGCCATACCTTATTTCTTCAAAGGCAAGATCATGACACTCGTAAAAACCGAGATCAATAAGAGTGTTAATGCAAAGGTTGATTTTTCAGATGTTGACATTTCTTTTTTCAGACACTTCCCACGTGTCGCAGTCGCGCTCGAAAATTTGCAGGTGATCGGTATCAATGAGTTTTCAAAAGATACACTGATAAGCGCAAAAGATATTGACGTAGCAGTAAATATCATGAGTATCATCCGTGGTACCAATATGAATATTTATTCAGTCACCGTCGATGAACCCCGGATAAGAGCGATCGTTACAAAAGAAGGCAAGGCCAACTATGATATCACAAAGCCAGATACTGCCACGGTACAGACACCATCGGAAGAAAAGCCGTTCAATATGGAATTGCAGCATTATGCAATCAAGAATGGGTATCTATATTATAACGATGCATCATCAGATATGGGTGCAGAGATAACGAATCTGAATCATGAAGGAAGTGGTGATTTTACTTCTGATCTTTTTACACTTGCTACCAACACCACAGCAGATGAGGTTAGTTTCAATTATGGTGGTGTGCCTTATTTATACAAATCGAAAACAAGCATTGATGCCGCGATCGAAATAGATAACAAGGCAAACAAATATACATTCAATACTGAACAGATCCAGGTGAATGATATGAAACTGTCCGCAGGTGGCTTTTTTGCATTTGTGAATGATAGTGTGTATAGCATGGACATCAAATTCAATGCACCTTCAACAGAATTCAAAACTTTACTTTCGCTTGTGCCCGCTGTTTATAAAAATGATTTCAATAAGATCGAAACAAAGGGTAAAGCCATATTCAATGGCTTTGTGCGGGGAGTGTACAGCAGTACAGCTATTCCTGCATACAGTGTAAATCTTGAAGTAAAGGATGGTTTCTTCAAGTATCCTGATCTTCCAAAACCCGTTCAGAATATCAATATCAAAATGAAGGTTGATAATCCTGATGGTGTAACGGATAATACAGTAGTCGATATCCAGCAGGGGCATATTGAAATGGATAATGAACCATTTGATTTCAAGGTTTTGTTCAAAAAGCCATTGACGGATATGTACGTCGATGCGGTTGTAAAAGGCAAACTTGATCTTTCAAAGATCACGCAGTTTGTGAAACTTGAAGCCGGTACAAAACTCGCGGGTCTTGTAAACGCAGATCTGCAGGCGAAAGGAAATGTTGCCGCGATCCAGAAACAGCAACCAGGACCCTTCAGCGCAAAAGGATTTATTGATATCAGTAAGTTGTACTATGCCTCATCAGCATTTCCACAACCGATCCAAAATACAAATGCAAGAATTGAAATTGAAAGTCCCGATGGTGTAGCTGATCATACCGTTATCAAAATTCCTGCGGCACACGTTGAAGTTGGTAAGGATCCATTTGATATTACGTTGTTGCTCACAACACCTACATCTGATCCGCAGTTCGACGGTACTGCAAAAGGTTCATTCAACCTTGGTAATGTTGGTCAGTTCTATACATTTGAACCAGGCACTTCACTCGCAGGACAACTCAGTGCAAATGTGTCTTTCAAAGGAAAAAAATCAATGATCGATAAAAGTCAGTATGATGCAATACAAACTGCAGGTACTGCCAATCTTTCAAACATTGATTACAAGTCGAAAGATTATCCGGATGGTGTAAAGATCAGCAGTGCTGCACTTACATTCAATCCAAAGAATGTGACATTGAATTCGATCAATGGTAACTTCATGCAAACGAATTTCAATGCAAGCGGAAGCTTTGATAACCTGATCGGTTATGCCATGAAAGATGAACCACTTGCAGGCACATTGAATGTTTCTGCTGATAAAGTTAATCTTAATAAATGGATGAGTACGGATACTGTCGCAGCAAAAGCACCGGCAACTTCCGGCTCAGGATCCAACACTGCAGGGGCCACTGAAAGCTCCGAGCCATTTGCCGTTCCGGCCAACATCAAATTCCTCGTGAATGCAAAGGTTGACCAGGTATCCTATGATAAGGTCAACTATAATAATGTAAGCGGAACACTTGCTCTTGCCAACCAGACAGTAACCATGAAGGATTTGAAGATGCAGGCGCTTGACGGAACCATAGGTCTTAACGGCTCCTACTCTACTGCAAAAAGCAAAACCCATCCTGATATTTCCCTGAGTTATGATGTTGCAAATCTTGATGTACAGAAAACATTCAATGCATTCAATACAGTGCAATCGCTGATGCCGATAGCAAAATTCGTTTCGGGAAAACTTACTTCAAAGCTTACAATGAAAGGAAGACTAGGTGAAGACATGAGTCCTGATCTTGGTTCTCTTACCGGTGAAGGAACTTTGTTTTTGCTGGACGGATTTCTTGCGAAGTTTGCACCGCTTGAAAAACTTGCAAGCACACTCAACATCAACGATCTTAAATCGATCAGCGTACGTGATATCAAAAACTATATCGAATTTGCAAACGGTAAGGTACTCGTAAAACCATTCACCGTTAAGGTAAAGGATGTTGATATGGAGATCGGTGGTATGCATGGCTTTGATCAGTCGCTCGATTATATTATCAATATGAAAGTTCCAAGATCTTTGATCGGTGAAAAAGGAAATCAACTGATCAACGGACTTGTATCACAGGCAAACAATAAGGGTGTTCCGGTGAAGCTGAGCGATGTGATCAATCTTAAAGTAAATATGGGTGGGACGATTTCAAACCCTGCGATCAAAACAGATCTTAAACAGGCATCAGCTTCGCTTGCAGAAGATATCAAGGCTCAGGCAAATGAATTTGTAGAAGCAAAGAAGGCCGCTGCTGATAGTGCGATAGCCGTAGCAAAACAACAGGTGAAAGACTCAGTTGAGTCAGCTAAAAAACAGCTTGCAAAGGCTGCGGAAGAAGAACTTCGCAAACAACTGGCAGGTGGTAAAAAAGATTCCACAGGCAAGCCGGTTGACGCCAAAAAACAACTCGAGGAAACGGGCAAGGGTTTACTAAAGGGTCTGCTTAAGAAGAAGGATACCACAAGAAATAATTAGGTCTCAGCAAAATCCCCGCACAGAGACTTTGAGATAAAGCTTTTGAAAAACAAAGAATCCGTTTAAAACAAATCTTTTAAACGGATTCTTTGTTTTTAAAACCGTCCTGAACCTCCCCTATCCCCTCTTTTCTCCCATTATCTTTTCAAGTAATATTGAGTCAATTCCCCTATTTT
>JBEVNF010000264.1:0-11406 GCA_040508255.1 Flavitalea sp. | reverse complement strand
CGGCTCTCGCTTTGCGGCGGGATCCGACTGGGGTTGACCACCACACATTGCGTTATGGCTAACTGCCTCGTGGAGGTTCGAGTCCTCCTCCTACAGCTTCTCAAATCCCGCCAATGGCGGGATTTTTCTTTTTTTGACTTGTTTGTTTTTCCCTTTTTCTTGCCTACGCTGTTATAATGATCATTGATGACGATAGTTCTTTGCATGATCTTCCATCAAATCTTAAAAAAATCCGGGTTAGTTGATAGTGCTAACTGAAGAGATGATTCCCTGACGCCCCGGTCACTAAACAATTCATAGGCTTTTAAAAAACTAGAAATTTGTATTAAGATGATGTCTTAAATGAACGGAAGCATGCCTCCTGGGATGCAGTTTATTTTATGGCACCCCATTATCTTTGAGCTACAGCACAAAATGAGTTTATGGAAACTTTTTCAACCAGGCGGGTGTTACAAGCGGATCTGAAAAAATTGCAGGAGATCAGCACATTCACTTTCAAAAATACATTTGCAGATGTGAACACGCCTCAGAATATGGAGGATTATATTTCGAAACATCTTACTGAAGAAAAATTATCCGCAGAGCTTGACAACCCTGATTCAGAATTTTATTTTGCACTTGATGATGAAAAGATCATCGGCTATCTTAAGCTCAATTACGCCATGGCGCAGACTGAAAAAAATGATCCGGAAGCATTGGAGGTTGAACGTATCTATGTGATACCGGAATACCAGGGCAAAAAGATCGGTCAGTTGCTTTTTGATAAGGCGCTTGAACGTGCAAGGGAAAAGAAACCCAGTTATCTCTGGCTTGGCGTATGGGAAGAAAATCACAGAGCGATCAGCTTTTATAAAAAACAAGGATTTGAACAGTTCGATAAACACTTGTTCACGCTGGGTAATGATGTACAGACAGATCTTATGTTGAAGCTGGAATTGTATTAAAATATTCTTTCAGATTTACAATTTGCAATCTGCGATTGCGTTGACAACCTGACAACAGCCCGTTTTTCATACAAATTGCCATATATGAAACTTGCCTCCGGCCTGCTGCTTGCCGCAGTTTTTTTAGCACAAAACTCTTTCGCGCAAGAGCAACCAAAAACTGAAGAAGTTCCAAAAAAAATTGCGTTGGGATTGTCAATTACACCGGCTGCGATTCAACGCACAAACGCTTCTACAAGAAACGGCCTTTACAATGTAAAAACGCCTTTTGGACCTGGAGTCGAAGTACTGGCAAATATTTATGCAGGTAATTCCGGCAGAGGAAATTTTGTATTCAGCGCAGGTTTTCTCTCTACTGCATTCAAATTACAATACCGCATTCCCAAAGAATCATTCGAACCTGATGCTAACAGGGATCAGGATAATAGGGACATTGACAATATCCTTGCTGAATTTATTCCGAAAATCCAGGCAGAGTATCAATACAGATTTTCAGATCAGCAGGTATCAGCATGGTATGCATCAGCCGGGCTCAGTATTTTATACACACCAGACGGCGGAGGACTTTTCACCTTATCGCGGAATGATGTGGCAAACGGTCTGATATTTTATGAAGAAAATTCTTCGATCAACAGCAGAAACCGGCCTTGGGTTGATTTGCATATCAGTGGCGGTCGCGAATTCAGACTTAAATCTTCAGGATCCATTCTGCTGGGAGCAAAGATAAATTACTCACCGTCCCATTTTTCGAACGGCACTTACAGGATCATACCAAACAATGGTCCTTCAGTTACAGGAAATTTTAAACTCAAAACTGGATTTTATGGGATTTCAGGTGCATACATCTTCGGACGCACCCGAAGAGTATTGCAGGGATAAACACTCATCCGCCGTCGTAAAAAACGATTAAAACCTGCCCAAACCTTTTACAGCACGTTGTTTTTTGTGATATCATTATTACCTTAGCGCCCTGCAAAATTGTAGGGTGATGGAATTTTGGCAGACATGCCCCCTTGTCTCGGGGGTGGGGATCACGGAATAAACGTAGTGTAATGCCGCCTGGGTCTCGGCTTTGGGCGACTGGGGTTGACCACCACATTAATCATTGTGCTACAGCTAACCGCCCCGTGGAGGTTCGAGTCCTCCCTCTACAGCGATCTTTACGGTCCCGCATAAAACGCGGGACTTTTTTGTTTACAAAAACGAAAACCTCACAAACACATTCAGCGTCCTCGCAAGGTTATAATTATCGATCTCCTCTATCATTTCTGACCCGCTGTTGATCCGGTAAATCCTGTTAATTACAGCTGAATAGTCAAATAAATTCTGAACCGCCACTCCTGTTCTTATGCTCCAGGTTTCAGAAAAACGAAGCACCCGGCTAAAAGATGCATTCACCTGGAAATTATCTTCAAGCTGACTCTGATTAGGCATTTCATACATAATGGAAAGTTTGCCATCATTACCAACTGATGGAATTCTACTCAAAGGCTGTGTGTAGTAGCGACCCGCTGACCACGACCCACCTACCGCCGCACCCCAACGCTCATCTGCATAGATCAAACCGAAGCGCAACAAATGCGGGATTTCATAGTTGTTGGTGAACCTTGCAGGTTGAAGTGAACTAAAATGATACTTGCTGTTGTTCAATTGAAAGTTCACCCATGCGGTAATGCTCCTGTATTTCTTTTGAGCCAGGAATTCTGCACCATTCACAGTGTAGTCCCCGATCGCAGACATGTAAACAAACTGGTTTCGGAATCCCTGGCTCTGACTGGTAATACCGTTAACACGTTTTGCAAATACTTCACCCATCAATAACCAACCCCTGTGCTGAAACTGCAATTGAAACGAAGCCTGTTTACTGGTCAGCAACGGAACACTTCGTTCGTCCGCCAGCCTCCATCGTTTGCTCTCTATACCAAAAAAATCTTCCTGCCTGTCAATCTGCTGATACGAAGTCTGACTTTTTGTTTCTCCGGATAAAGTCAATGTAAATTTCTCGCCAGGGTAATAAGACAAATTCAGTCTCGGTTCAATCCTCAACTTTGGGAAAGAAAGGAAATGCTGATTGCGGATGCCTGCAAGAAAATAAAAACGATCTATTCTTTTATCAAGCTGAACTGCCAGCGATTGCGAAACCACATTATCATCTGCAGAACTTTGGCTGCCGCCATTGAGCTGTCTGTCTTCATTCGCAATGGATATATTACTCAGATTATAGTTTGCGGTAAGATTGTAACCATCCAACAACACTGCTGAATGAGTTATCTGTAGACCAGCATCATTGACCCTGTTCTCCTGCTTCGTTATAAGATCGCCATCGATCTGATTATCTTCGGAAGAGAGTTTGTAATGTGACAGAGAAGCCGCTATACTTGTTTTCTGCCTGGACGACCATGCCCGCTTATAGACGATATTTCCCCCAAAGGTCATCTCCTGTAACTGGCTGGTCTCTGGCAGTGAATCCGGATGCATCCTTTGAGTAACATTCAGATCTTTACCCACAAGAATAATATTTGAACTGATAGAAGAGCCTGCATTGATCTCATGTTTCACCTGAGCAGTCAGATCATAAAATCTGAATTCTTCTTCACTTGTATAATCCACAACCTGGTCAGCAAAAAAGTTAGTGATCTTTGTATTCTGAAATACACGTTCATGATACTTATCATAAACAGGTGAACGAAAAATATCTGTAATTGACCGACGACCACTGATCTGCCAGTAAGTTTTTGAAGATGTACGGAATGCTGTATTGAAATCTGCATTTACAAGGTTCAATCCAACGGATGACTTTTCTCTTGTTCCTATAGTATCTGGTGGGCTATCGATGAGTATTGTACCTGAAACAGATTCACCAAACTGAGCCGGAGTACCGTTTTTGTAAACCGTAACAGAATGTGGCAGGTTCGGGTTAAACGCAGAGATCAATCCAAAGAAATGTCCAACCTGGAACAATCTTATACCATTCCAAAGAAACACATTCTGATCATGCGAACCAGAGCGCACACTGATGTTGGAAACAGATTGATCAATACTCACAATGCCTGGCAACTGTTGCAGGGTTTGAAGAACGTCCGGCTCCGTTAATCCGGGAAGCAAACCCGATTGTTTGGGAAGAAGGCTGTAACTTCTGTCTGCCTTCACCCGCAGACCACGCGTAAGGAAATGCCTCACGACCACACCATCGAGATTTTTTATCTCTTTATCCATCATGATGATCAGGCAATCACTGGCTCTTGTTATAACTGCATTGATCGATTTACTTTTATAGGTAAGATGTGTAATATAAAGCTTCGGATTATCCGTTAGATTGATAGTGAAAAATCCTTTTTCATCTGTGTACACCCGCTCACCACGCAGACCTGTTACTGTAGCGTTTGAGACAGGTTCTCCTGATTCATGGTCTTTCAGGTAACCACATATAGTTTTAAGGGGATTGCCAACTCTGTGTACTACAACAAAACCATCAGACACAATACTAAACACAAGCCTGGATTGTTGCCCAAGTTCAGAAAGGATTTTTGAAAGAGTCAGATTAAGATCAGGAGCGATGATGTCAATTCCATTTATTTCTTCATCGATAAAACTAAACCGGACATTATGTTTTGACTCTACCTTATTGAGGTAGTCACGCAGTTGCGTTTTGTTTTCCTGGCCGGCCACAACAGAAATACTGAATACCAGGATTGTGGTAAACAGGAAAATCAATCTTCGGTTAGCAAAGATCAGTGCTCCAGTCTGTATTGCTGATCTGAGATTTTGGTACATTTTACCGAAAAGGCTTTCTCAATAATATTTATTGCTACGTTCAGGTTATCGGAAGGCATCACACCAGTGAAATCTTTATTCACGGTGTCATCCCCAACAGTATGATCTATTTTGATCTGATAGTTTTTTTCAATTTCCTTTATCACTCCTGCGAGTTGAACAGATCTGAATATAAGTGAGGACCTGGTCCATGAAGGTTCAGCTTTGTAAACAGATTCAAGATTAAGTCCATTTCCGTTGATCGTTGCCATCTGTCCGGCAGTGATTATTGCCGAAGCTGATCCGCGGCTCACTTCTACCCTGCCTTCAAAACATTCCACCTTCAGTTCGCCATTCCTGTTATCAACATTGAATTTTGTGCCCAGTACTTTCACATCGCCTGTTGAGGTATGAACCGTAAAGAGGCTTCCTTTCTCCACGCTGAAATAGGCTTCGCCACTGAGTTCCAGCTTACGGTTGAATGGCCAGGTTGATCGGTTGAATGCCAGGCCAGAGTTGGGTGATAAAGTCACTTCAGACTGATCCGGTAAATGCAGGTTTATATTCGAACCCGCTTTGCTGATGACCCTGGTATCTCCATGAATAAGATAAGCGATGCCTGTTGTGAGCACAAGCAATACTGAAGCTGCCACTTTAAACCAGGACTTTTTATAAAATGGTATGATCCTGGCTTCTGCTTTTGAAGAACTGAGAATATCTGATAGTATTCTTTGTTCTTCTGTTGCATCAGGCACAACAAGCTGTTGAGAATAAGCCGCGATCTTCTGATAAAGATCATGATCCTCATCTTCTTCAAGCTTCTTCTTTTCGGCTTCGGAAAGATCTCCTTCCAACAGCCTCGCCAAAAGCGTTTCCTTGTCCATCATATAAGTTTTACAGCTTGTTCTTTTTTAAATTCATCTTTCAATGTTGTCAGTGCCTGGCTGATCCTTTTTTCCACTGCTTTCACGCTGATCCCAAGCACTGAAGCGATTTCTGCATACTTCATTTTGTCGATGCGATGCATCAGGAAAGCCACACGTTGAGGTTCATTGAGCGATGCAATAGCAGTAAGGAGCTTTTCTTTGAATTGTTTCTCCTCAAGGAGGAACTCCGGCGATTCAATATTTTCTGATTTGCCCACCGCCTGTTGCTCGTAAGCCAACACCACTTTCTGATGCGATTTTAGTTTCAGCGACTTGTTATATGCAACCTTATACACATAACCTGTTGCCGTATCAAAGGTGACCTTGCTGCAGTTTTGCCAGAGCGTTGCAAAGGCCTCCTGTGCGGTATCGGCCACCTCTTCTGTATTACCAAACTGGTAGGAGAGAAAATTTCTTAATGCCTTAAAATGCTTCTGAAAAATCTCTGAAAATACTTCCTGCCGGCAAACCGAGTTCGCTTCCAATGTACATGTGTCCACCTGTCAAATTTCCGTTTATTATTTCGTATAACTATTATATAACCCCCGGGGTTGAAAATACCCTACCGGAAAAAAATAAAAATTTTGTGGTAGGGTATTTCTCCTGCCAGAGGTTGTACATGCATAAAACGGAAAAAATGAAAAGAATTCTATTAGCAGCATTGGTTATCTGCGTTGGTATGGCAGCGCAGGCTCAGAAGGTAAATTTTGGGATCAAGGCAGGCGTTAATCTTTCATCTCTGGGCGACTTTGACTATCGCCTGACGGGTGGTGAAGATGCGGACCTGGCAAATGGGGTTGGTCCTTATGGTGGCGTATTTACCCAGATCTATCTTACAAAACAATTCGGCCTGGAAACGGGATTGTATTATACACAACTCGGCGGGCGCGAAAGAGAAAAAGACGTTTTCGAAGATTACAAGGTTACCGCACGCGGCTCCTATTTGCAATTACCTTTGAGCGCGTTTTACGAATTTCCTGTAACGAAGAAAATAAGCCTTTATCCATCACTTGGCGTTTACGGGGCATACGGTCTCGCAGGAAAGATCAAAACAGAAGGACAATACAATGCTGTTGATCTGAAAAGTGAAAACGACTATTTTGGAGATTTTGCCAATCGTTTTGATTTTGGAGGAACAGCCGGTTTACAGGTTAGCTTTGGCAGATTGCTCATCGGGGGATCTTTCGATCATGGAATTACAAGAGTAAACAAAACAAAAATTAACCGGGAAGATAACGCATATAATTCTGCAGTAAGAGTAACAGTAGGTTTCAGATTCTAAACAACACAAAAAATATTGACATGAATAAGTTTATTAAAAGTCTCTTTACAATTTTAGCCCTGGGAATTACATTGTCTGCCTGTGACAAAAATGATGGCCCGAATGTGAATAATGAAACTCAGGAAGTATCAGCGTTGATGCAAAATGGCACCTGGAGAATTACATCCTATAAAGATGACAGGAGAGATCTGACAAGTATGTTCACTGATTACACGTTTACATTCGGGGGCAGCAACCAGCTTACCGCATTGCTGGGAACTAATACCTACACAGGCACATGGTCAATAACCGTAGATGATGACGGACCAAATGATCTTGATTTCAATATCTTCTTTTCAAATCCCAACACACTACGAGAGTTGAATGAAGATTGGGATATTATCAGCCGTACAGAATCGAAAATAGTGTTGTCAGATGATGACGATGATATTGAAGAGGATGTTTTGATTTTTGAAAAACAGTAGAATCAGATAATAGAAATGGAAGCAGAAAAATAGTGTGCTTCCATTTCTATTTATATGTCTTAACCGATAGATGTAAAACTTTCGCCATCTACTCATATCAGGTCACTTCTCGCGGAATTCACTGGGAGTCTGATTAAACCTTGATTTAAAGACGGTTGAGAAATATGCTGCCGAAGAAAATCCAACTTTGTACGCGACTTCTGAAATTGTCAATTCATCCTCCTGGAGCAGATGTTTAGCTCTTTGTAAGCGAACTGAAATCATATATTCATTGATATTCACTCCAAGCAATGCCTTCACTTTGCGATACAGCTGAACACGCGATATACCCATGATTTTGCAAAGATCATCTGCAGTGAATTTTTCATTGCCTATATTGTTTTCAACTATCGCGGTGAAATCATTAATGAATTTGCGATCAAGTTTTTTTGGCCCTCTTGCCGTTTTATCTACCGGCAACTCACTGGTGTAATGATCACGCAAAAGATCACGATTAATAAGCATGTTCTTTATCGTCTCATTGAGAAAAGCAACATTGAATGGTTTTACAAGATATGCATCGGCCATGGATCGCATGCCCTCGATCTGGTTATCGATCGTTGTTCTTGATGTAAGCAATATCACGGGGATATGCGAGGTACGTATATCTGTTTTTAACTGATGTGTGATAGCAAGACCATTTTTGTCAGGCAACACAATGTCTGAGATGATCAGATCAGGTATGTTACTATATGCGAGTTCCAGCCCGATAACTCCGTTCTCAGCATCAAAAACCTCATACTCATCCTGCAATCTTTTTACAAGATATTTCCTGAGATCACTGTTGTCTTCTATGACAAGCACTGATCTTTTTTCTTTTAGGATTTGCTGATCATTGGATTCTTCAGTAATGCCGGAAGTGTCCTGCAGCTCAGTAATAAAAATTTTCTCATCTTCATAAACCGGATTTCTCGCCGGCAGATCTGTCATCACTTCGTTATCGCGGAGATGATCTTTACCAAGTGGCAATATGATCTCAAAGCTGGTACCCTGCCACCGGGTACTCTTTACACCGATGGAGCCGTGATGAAGGCCTATCAATTCTTTTGATAGTGAAAGACCAAGCCCTGATCCCTGCTGGCTCGTGATCTCTGAATTATAAAATAACTCAAAAGCATGATCAACTGCTTCAGGTTCCATACCGATGCCGTTGTCATCAACCTTGATGGTTACTGTGTTTTCTGAGCGGTTGCATATAAGGTTTACGAGAATCTGTCCATCATCATTGGTGAATTTGAATGCATTTGAAAGCAGGTTGAAAAGCACCTTATCGATCATATTGATATCAAACCAGGCGATCAACTGTTTCTCATCTGTAATCAGACGAAAATCTATGTTTCGCTTTATCGCCAGCACATGAAAAGTTTCAACAATATCCCTTGTAAAAGCTACGAGATCGTTTTCTGTTGCATGTAGTTTCAGTTTATCGAGCTCGATCTTCCGGAAATCCATTAGCTGGTTTATCAATCGCAGTAATCTTATCACGTTTTTCTGAACAAGCCTGAGTGATTGCTTTTGATTGTAATGCAATCTGCCCTGTTCTATCATGTCTTCCAATGGGGCAAGGATCAGCGTAAGCGGTGTTCTGAATTCATGCGAAATATTGGTGAAGAATTTTGTTCTTGCTTCACTTGCCATTCGTGCCTGCTCAGACATGATCACAAGCTGTTCCTGTTGTTTTGTGATCTCTTCATTTTTGGCAAGCAGTCTTTTTGCAAACCTTTTGTTTTCACGAAGAAAATAGAATGACATGCCTCCCAGCAAAATAGAAATAGCAAGGCAGGTGATAGTTACATAAAGTGCTGTATTCTGACTATCATAAATCTTGCGCTGATTGGTGATCATCGATTGCTGCCGTGTGATCTCGGATTGCTGATTATCTATCTTAAACGCCTGTTGTATCATGATCCTTACATTCGAAGAGTCGATGATCACAGTTTGAAGGAGGTTCTCCTTCTGAAAGTTTTTGTGTTGAAGGATTGCCATCGCGGTTTTGATGGCTTCTTCTCCACCAGTAGGATAGAGGGCAGTTGCAAGAAAAATTTTGTTGGACACATATTTGAGACCGATACCCGGAAGACCATCAACACCTATAAAACTCACTGCTTTAGAAAGCCCTTGTTGTGTAAAATATTCATACGCCCCGAGTGCCATGACTTCGTTGTGCGCAAACACAAGATTTACGCTGGCAAGCTGTTCAGTGGTGAGCGATTTAAGTGCATTGATCGCTTTATCCTTCAGCCAGTCTCCATGCACCGGGATTGTTTTTATCTGGGTATGATTTGCAAGTGCATCTGCAAAACCTTTGTTACGATCAATCGCCGGGCTTGAACCTGGTAGTCCCGTAACTTCGAGTATAAGGCCTTTTCCTCCCATATGATTTGCAGCGTATTCACCCACTCTTCTTCCGATCTCATAATTATCGCCACCTATAAATGAAGTGTATTGTGAAGAGTTGATCCTGCGATCTGTGATGATCACCGGCAGACCTTCTTTATATAGTTGTTCAATGGTTGGAGTCAGCGGGCTTGCTTCGTTGGGACTGACGATGAGGAGATCTATGTCAAGGGCTGCAAGTTCTTTGATCTGTGTATTCTGAACATCGCTGTTGTTATCGGCATCACGGTAAATAAGTTCGATGTTATTGTAAAAGGACAGTTCGCGATGCATCGCGTCAAGCATGCTTTGTCTCCACAGATCGGAACCAACGCATTGCGAGAATCCGATGCGGATCTTTTTTGGTGATTCATTTTTGCAGGCGCAAAAGATCACGAGCAGGAACAATATCAGGTATTGTTTTTTCATGGCAGTTGCGGCAGATCGTTATCAGAAAGGTATGTAATTTTTGTCAAGCACATGTTTTGATTGTATGATTTGAACATCGATTCCGCAAGGTAAAGTGAATCATGCTTCTGTGTTATATTTGCCGACCAATGGCGCAGAAAAAATTAAAACGTTTCGCAGAATTACTGGAGTTTCCTAATGTGTTTCAATACCCTGAAAACACATCGGGAACCTGGGGTAGTGTGTTCAAAAATGAAAATCCGATCACGCTTGAATTAGCCTGTGGCAAGGGTGAATACGCACTTGGTCTTGGTCGTTTATATCCCGATCGCAATTTTATCGGTGTTGATGTGAAGGGCAACAGGTTATGGGTGGGCGCAAAAACTGCCCTGCGGGAAGGACTCAACAATGTTTGCTTTATGCGGACGCAGATCGACCGGATTGCCACCTATTTCGCACCAGGCGAAGTGGATGCTATCTGGCTTACTTTCCCGGATCCGCAGCTAAGGACCTCTAAGGCTTCAAAGCGCTTAACTCATCCGAAGTTCCTTGCTCTATACCAGCATTTTCTGAAGCCAGGAGCAGGCATTCATCTTAAAACAGACTCGCCGTCCCTTTACCGATTTACGAAATGGGTTATTGAACTTCATTCGCTTGAAGTTGTCGAAGATATTCCAAGCATACATGCACTGCCTGCTCTCAGCCCGGAACTGCAGATCAAAACGCATTACGAAAATCTTGACATCGCAAAAAGCAATACCATTCATTATCTTCATTTCCGCTTACCGGCTGCACCTTTTGCAGATAAGTCAGAAGAGCTGAGACTACTTCTGCAGGAAGAGCAGTCTGAAAAATTAACCTGATTGTAAACCAATATGGCAAAATCAGCACGCGAGAAACTTACTACGGTGAACCCCTCTGGTAAAAAGGAAGCATCCTTTTTTGAGCTGGTTCATGAGGTTGCCAGGCAGATACCAAGAGGGCGTGTTACATCATATGGAGCTATTGCGGCTGCGCTTGGTACAAAGATGTCTGCACGTATGGTTGGCTGGGCAATGAATGCTGCCCACAATGTTAAGCCAATAGTTCCGGCACACAGGGTTGTAAACCGCAACGGTATGCTTAGCGGAAGCGCTCATTTTGATCCGCCGGAAAAAATGCAGCAGTTACTGGAGAAGGAAGGAGTCAAGGTCGAAAACAACACAGTGGTTGAT
>JBEVNF010000245.1:0-4522 GCA_040508255.1 Flavitalea sp. | reverse complement strand
GGCGCAGAGGAGATCAATGAAAATGGTCTTGCGAACTGGAGCTCACAAACAGCAGTAGCAAGTACTTATTTCAGGGTTTCAAAAAAAGGGTTGCTTTCAATCGGACTCAGGGCAAAGGTCGTTGGCGGAACGAGCACCGTTAAGCTCACAGTTAATGGAAAATCATTCGATGTAAAGCTTTCCGGAGGGTTAATGACCAGCTATCCTGCCGGCAATATTACCCTCGCTGACACCGGTTATATAAAGGTTGATCTGCAGGGTGTTTCAAAAACCGGTAACTACTTTGGTGATGTCGCAGAGATCCTGATCGGTGGAGCCGCAACAGCAGGTGATGTGGTGTTCGCAAATGATCCTGAAAATTATTACTGGTCACGCCGTGGCCCTTCCTGTCATCTCAATTACACTATTCCAACAGAAGACAAGGAATATTTTTATAGCGAACTCACAGTTCCCGTGGGTGAGGATGTACCCGGGTCTTACTTCATGGCAAATGGATTTGGTGAAGGCTATTTTGGGATCCAGGTAAAATCAACAACGGAGCGCTGGATACTTTTTTCTGTATGGGATCCGGCTGAAGGAAATGGTATGACCCAGCTTGTTCGCAAAGGCGATGATATTACAGCACAACGTTTCGGAGGAGAGGGTACAGGCGGCCAAAGTTTTATGGTGTTCAACTGGAGAGCAGGCACCACTTACAAGTTCCTCACAAAAGGAACTCCGGATGGCGCCGGCAATACCGTTTACACCTCCTGGTTTTTTGCGCCAGAATTAAATACCTGGAAACTCATGGCAACCTGGTCAAGACCAAAAACCGAAAAATATCTTACCAACCTTCACGGATTTCTTGAGAATTTCTATCCTGACCAGGGCTATCTTGGCCGTAAGGCTTTATGGGGCAATCAGTGGGTTAAACTCAAAACAGGTGAATGGAAGGAAGTTACGGAGTTCAGGTTTTCGGTGGATGCAACCGGGAAGAATCGTCAGCGCCTTGACTTTGCAGGCGGCCAGGAGGATGGAAAGTTCTATCTTCAAAACGGCGGATATTTTTCCAAACCAACGGCGCCATCAACAGTTTTTTCGCATCCTGCTACCGGTAAATCCCCTTCAATAGAATTCAATACTTTACCTTAACAATAAAATCTTTCGCGATTTAAACACTATACATATGAACAGAAAAGATTTCGTAAAAACAACTGGCCTCGCATTGACCTCGATGGCTGTGATGCCATCCATTACTTCGGGAAACACGAAAGCTGATCCTAAAGTAAAGGTTGCCATGATCGGTGTTGGTTTACGCGGTCAGAATCATCTTGACCTTTTGCTTCGCCGTAACGATGTTGATGTTGTCGCTATCTGTGATATCGATGACCAGATGCTTGCTTCTTCAAAAAAACTGATCACTACCAGTGGAAAGAAAATGCCACAGGTATATACCGGTGATCCTTATGCGTGGAAAAAAATGCTTGATGCCAAAGGTATCGAAGCAGTGGTGATTGCAACTCCATGGGAATGGCACAAAGAAATGATCATTGGTTCTATTGAATCAGGCATTAAGTATGTTGGATCTGAAGTATGTATCGGCCTCACACTCGAAGATCACTGGGATGTGGTTCATGCTGCGGAAAAAAACAACGCGCATGTGATGATGCTTGAGAACGTTTGCTATCGTCGTGATGTAATGGCGGTGTTGAACATGGTGCGCCAGAATGTGTTCGGAGAACTGATCCATTTACAGGGAGGTTACCAGCATGATCTCCGCGAAGTAAAGTTCAACAATGGCAGCCGTGGTGGTAAAAATGGTGTTGAATTTGGCGAGAAGGCATTCTCTGAAGCAAAATGGAGGACGGAGCATTCCGTTCATCGTAATGGTGACCTGTACCCAACACATGGCGTGGGCCCGATCGCCCACTATATCAATATCAACCGTGGTAACAGGTTTACAAATCTCAGCAGTTTTTCAACAAAGTCCCGCGGTCTGCATAATTATATAGTTGCAAACGGTGGTGAATCGCATCCTAATGCAAAAGTCAATTTTAAACTGGGTGATATCGTTACAACGCAGATCAATTGCGCAAATGGCGAGACGGTACTGCTCGAACATGATACAAATCTTCCCAGGCCATACTCACTTGGCTTCCGTGTACAAGGTACAAGTGGCTTGTGGATGGATGTGAACAAAGGAATCTATGTTGAAGGCAAATCGGCAAAGCCGCATCAGTGGGACGACCAGAAAGAATGGATGGACAAATATGACCACCCTCTATGGGCTAAATACAGCAAAGAGAGCGCAGGAGCTGGTCACGGTGGTATGGATTTCTTTGTGATCCATTCCTTTATCGAATCAGCAAAACGCAAGTTACCAACTGCAATGGATGTTTATGATGCTGCAGTATGGAGCGCTATAACACCATTGAGTGAACAATCAATTGATCTCGGAAATGAGACTGTTGAGTTTCCTGATTTTACCGGCGGGAAGTGGATGTACAGAAAGCCTGTATTTGCACTGAACGATGATTATTAATTTTCAACAGAGCTTATGCCAAGATCAGTATTGCACGAATATGGGATAGAGGAGGAAATGCTGCGACTGATACCATATGGAAACGGATTGATCAACAACACCTGGAAAATTGAAATACCGGGTCGTGAATATATTCTGCAGAAGATCAACCAGGCCGTGTTTCGTGAGCCTGGTCTGATCGCTGCGAACATCAGGTCAATTGCGGATTATCTTGCTGAACATCACCCGGGATATCAATTTGTATCCCCGGTTCAAAGTAATAGCGGCAATGAAATGACAACCGGAACGGGATCGGCCTTGTTCCGCTTATTTCCATTTGTTTCAGATTCACATACGGTAGATGTTGTTACCACGCCCGGTCAGGCTTATGAAGCAGCTTCTCAATTCGGGAAGTTCACAAAGCTTTTATCCGGTTTCGATGCAAGGAAACTTCGGATCACCGTTCCTCATTTTCATGACCTGGCATTCAGGTATGAACAGTTTAAACATGCACTTCAAAACGGTAATCGTCGTCGCATCTTTCAATCAGAAGATCTTATCAAACATCTGCTGAAACAAAAGGATATTGTTGCTGAATATAAAAAGATCAAAACAGATCCTGAATTCAGGATCAGGGTTACACATCATGATACCAAGATCAGTAACGTATTGTTTGATGAGAATGAAAATGGGATCTGTGTGATCGATCTTGACACGGTAATGCCGGGTTATTTTATCAGTGATGTGGGTGATATGATGCGCACTTACTTATCTCCCGTGAGTGAAGAGGAGCAGGATTTTGATAAGATTGAAGTACGTCCTGAATTTTATAGGGCGATCGTTGATGGTTATTTTGATCAGATGGAAGATGAACTCACAGAAACAGAGAAAAAGTATTTCTCCTACGCGGGTAAATTTATGATCTATATGCAGGCCATAAGATTTATGACTGATCACCTGATGGATGATGTATATTATAAAGTAAGTTACAAGGGACAGAACTATGCACGCGCCGGCAACCAGGCTGTCCTACTGCAAAGGTTAACAGACAGCGGGCTGTAAAAAAACAACATCATGCACGTTTTCCATCATCCGACAACACATACACTTACACATAAACCATGGCCGGAGTTTGATTATCATCCTGCGGTTTCATTTGAAATTTCACATAGCGATACTTCTGTCAGACTTCGGTTTAATGTGATAGAAGAAACCATCAGGGCCGTCAATAAAACTCCCAACTCCGAAGTGTGGGAAGACAGTTGTGTCGAGATGTTTATCAGCTTTGGTAAAGGCTATTATAACTTTGAGATCAATCCGATCGGGACCATTCTCGCAGCTTACGGACCCGACCGGGATAACAGGGAGTTTTTACCTCCCGATAAGATTGCTGATATCAAAACCATATCAAAGATTTCACAAGGTAACCCTGTTCACTGGAGCATTGAAATAGTTATCCCAGTCAGTACTTTTATATATGATGAATCTTTGATATTGAATGGTGCAAAGGCCAGAGCAAATTTCTTTAAATGTGGTGACAAGCTGCCCAGACCTCATTTCCTGAGTTGGGCTCCGATTGATGCTCCAACACCAAACTTCCATCTTCCTGAATTTTTCGGTGATGTTATGTTTCACTAAATTGTGTTGATGAGTGCTGTTGATGATAATAAGCTTCCCACTTTAAAAGAAATAGCCCGCCAACTAAAAGTTTCTGTATCGACCGTGTCAAGGGCATTGATCGATCATCCGCGTATCGGTCTGGGCACAAGATTGAAGGTACAGCAACTCGCAAGAGACCTGGGTTACGAACCCAATGCAAAAGCCATCCTCTTTAAACAAAAGAAGTCACAGGTTATAGGTGTAGTACTGCCTTATATAAGAGAAGAGTTTTTCTCTGAAGCCATCAGCGGTATGGAAGCTGCAGCCATAGAACATGATTATACTATACTGTTTGGTCAGAGTTATGATGACACAGAAAAGGAAATCAGGGTGGTGGAAGCTATGAAGAAGCAAAGGGTTGAC
>JBEVNF010000214.1:0-3232 GCA_040508255.1 Flavitalea sp. | reverse complement strand
ATCAACGAATACTTGTAATACCAAACTGAATATGTCTGAAAATAATCAATCACCGGTTGAAAGGATCAAAAAAGCCAGCGATGGTTTAAGAGGAACGATCGAAGAAAGTCTGCAAAACGAGATTACTGGTGCTATCTCTGATGATGACCAGGCCGTGGTAAAATTCCATGGTATGTATCAGCAGGATGACCGCGATCGTCGTGACGAGCGTGCTGCAAAAAAACTGGATCGCCTTTACTCGTATATGATCCGTCTCCGTTTGCCGGGTGGTTTTCTTACTCCTGAACAATGGGTTGCCACGCATGATATTGCCGGTGAAAAAAGTACCGGTGTTATCAAGATCACTACACGTCAGACCCTGCAGTTGCATGGTATTATCAAGTCTGATATCCGTCCGACCATCCAGGCTTTCAGTGCTGCCAAACTGGATTCAATCGCAACCTGCGGTGATATCAATCGTAACGTGGCCTGCACTTCACATCCTAAAGAATCACCTATCCACGAACAGGTGTTTGAATATGCAGACAAGATCAGTACTATGCTCATGCCTAAAACACGCGCATACTACGAGATCTGGCTCGGTGAAGAAAAGATCGTCGACAAGAAGGATGAAGAGGATCCATTGTACGAGGATCGGTATCTGCCAAGAAAATTCAAGATCGGTATCGCTATTCCACCAAACAATGATGTAGATGTACTGACCAATGATCTTGGACTTATCGCAATTATTGAAAATGATAAACTGATCGGTTTTAATATAGCTGTTGGTGGCGGACTTTCAACAACACATGGCAATCCAGATACTTATGCACGTCTTGCAACAGTGATCGGTTTTGTTGATACTGAAGAAAAGACACTCAAAGCTGTATACGAAGTGTTGACGGTTCAACGTGATTTTGGAAATCGTAGTGATCGCAAGCTCGCACGTTTGAAGTACACCGTTGATAAGATGGGTGTTGAAGGTTTCAGGGCTGAACTTGAAAGCCGTATTGGATTCAGGATGGAAGACCCAAGACCGTATAAGTTTACTGCACGCAAGGATCGTTTTGGCTGGGAAAAGAACCATGAGGGACTGTGGTATTTCACCGTGATGGTTGAAAATGGCCGTGTGCTGGATGATGAAAAAACATCATTGAAAACTGCTCTGCTCGAAGTGGCAAAAACAGGTAAATCGCATTTCCGTTTTACAAGTAATCAGAACCTGATCCTCAGTGAGGTGAAGGAAGAAGATAAGGCTGAAGTTCATGCCATCCTCGAAAAGTTTGGCGTGATCAAAGCAATGGATGAGAGTACAAAAGTGCGTCAGAACGCAATGGCTTGTGTGGCGCTTCCAACCTGTCCGCTCGCACTTGCAGAAGGGCAACGTTACCTGCCAAAGCTGATCTCACTGATTGAACCCATTATCACAAAATACAAACTGGACGCAGAAGATATAATTATCCGGATGACCGGCTGTCCTAACGGTTGCGGAAGACCTTATGCAGCCGAAATTGGATTTGTCGGAACAGCTCCCGGCCGCTACAATCTTCATATAGGTGGCGACAATGAGGGTACACGTCTGAATAAGATCTTTAAAGAAAGCCTTGATGAAACATCGATCCTGAATGAATTGGATGGATTGTTTGCAAGCTTCAAAAAAGAGAAAAAGAAAGGCGAAACCTTTGGTGATTTTTCAATGAGAAAAAACTGGGTTTAGAAACGGCTGCGTTTCTTTGATTTATGTTGCAGCAGCACTATACTATTTTGTACGAGCAATCAGCGGTTTCATCTGCTAAGATTCAATTGTACAACCATCTTCTTGCGCCTGCAGGGGTAACATTGAGTTGGATTGTGTACGATGCAAACACGCACTCGCTTCATCGCGATCAGCTTGTTGCAGATGCAGTGCTTGTCAACGGCAGCGAAAATGCGGATGAGATCAATGTCGAAAATCTTTCCCTGTTAAAGCAGGGAAGCCGGAGACTTGTTGCAGTCTTTCCTACATCCTTAATCGAAGCTGATTCAGCCAGGCTATTAGTGCCTTTTGAGTGGCAGGGAAAGCTGGTTCAAAAATTTCTGAGCAGGGCCTTACCGATATCACTTCAGGATCTTAAGTTTGAGATCGTTACCGGCAATTTTGATCAGCATATTGAATTATTCACTTCTGGGAATTCGCAAATATTGATTGCTCCACTTGATGATCTGATCCTTTATGATCAGGATTTTCTCGGGGCCAGAAAATATATGATATTGCCTCTGTTTGAATGTCCACCAGCGTTAATGCAGGGTGTACTCGCTTTAAAGAATGTAACAGATGAAAGATTGAAAGAGCATCTTCGTCAGATAGGGGAGGATACTACTTCACTACAAAAGGCAATTCAGCTTTCTGCTGCGTATCCGGAAACTCAACATGGAGTTATTCACCTGGACCTTCCTTGGATCTCTTTTACTTTTCTCAATGGATTCAATATTGGTGGACAATCATTCGACAACTGGGAGATGCCTGAACCTCCTGAAGCCTGGGAAGGAAAAAGATTTTTCGCCTCGACCGAATTCATGAAAGACTTTTTCCGCTATGAGTATTTTTCTCCGGCTGATGCAGGGGGCAGTGAAGCAACCTTTGTGGCCAGTCACAAAGCTATACACGATGCAGCACTTGAATCGAAATTGCGGCTGGTAAAATTGTGGGCAGCGGGAACCAAAACCTGGTTCGAGCTTGCAAAAAAAGATCTTTGGGTGAATGGTTCAGCCGATGGCATTGGAATGGAAACGCTGGCTGAGGTCTGGTCATTCCCTGGTATCAGTATCTCGAAACAGAATCTGGAAATACTCACCAACACTGAAAGTGCAACAACCTGGCAAGAGGAAGGCTGGAATGCTTTCGGTACTTATGAACTTGTTCCATCATTTAGTACTAATCTGAAAGATGAACTCAGCCACGCGGAAGTAGTATTCTGGACAAGTTATCAGCAATATAAAGAAGGATCGCAATATGTTTCTGCGGATGTTATCCATGCAACTCCTGCAGGAAAAACCGCACAGCTGCTCGCCGGTAAACATCCTTTCATATTTCCTTCCATCAGGGCTTTTAACTGGTGGTGGAAAAGGAAAAAATAAATATCAGATTAGTCTACCAAAAAAGTAGGGATTTCCTTAGTTTTGCGTCGGTATTATGGAGAAAACGCCCGAAATAGCACTTACCCAGGTGAGCCAGCATAAAAATCAATTGTTCCCCGTGTTTCTTAAACTCGCA
>JBEVNF010000433.1:0-4567 GCA_040508255.1 Flavitalea sp. | reverse complement strand
TGATGGTCACTGAATAACATGAGTTAAACTCCGCAAACGCCCTGATCGCTTCGATCAAAGCATCGGCAACTGCCTCAGTGAGTTTTATCTTTTCAAAATGAAGATTGTGAATGATCAGGTTCCTCGTCTTTCTATCAGCCTTTGAATCCATCCTTGCAATAAAAGTTTCACCCGCAAGTATGGGCAATGAAAAATAACCATACTTCCGATTTGGCTCCGGCACAAAACATTCCACCTGGTAATCAAAATCAAAAAAGTCTTTCAGCTTATGCCGGTAGAAGTTGATCATATCAAAAGGTGAAAGAATAAAGACATCATTCGTCAGGCTGATCTTTTTGTTCCGGTAAGATGGCAGCATATAAAGCGGTGCTTTCAAACCTTCTGCCTGCACCTGCAATACCTTTCCTTCTTCAACCATCAATTGAAGTTCTGCTTTGATATTATGCTTTACGAAACGTGCGTTCCAGGCAATATCTTTTGCATAGGTTACGCCCAACGACCGTAAAGATCTTGTGATGATATGACGATAATATTCTTTTGAAGTTGGTTCTGTACGATCTGTATCAACAGGAATTATATTATTTGTAAGATCATAAAGCTTATGAAAATCAGGTTTGCGTGTTGCAAGCAATTCGCCACTCATGTGCAGGCGTTCAAGCGCAACCTTTGAAGGTCGCCAATCCCACCAACCTGAACTTTTCACTTCCCTGTCATTATCAAAATCCTTTGCGCTCAAAGGGCCATCACGACCAATCCTATCAAGGATTTTATTCATGAGAGATCTTTCCTGCGGTGTGATGTCTGCATACTTCTGTTTACGCGCATTATGAACAGGAATTGAAAAACGAAATTCATCCATCGGCATAAATCCGGAATCACGTGTCCAGAACTCATAGATCCGGCCATCAGCCTGTAGTTCGGTAAGCCATTCGGTCTGATATCCGGGTATTCTTGAAAAAAAGGTATGATGATGTGCACGTTCTACAGTGAAGTTGGTATCAACCTGCACATAGCCAAGCTGATCTATAACCTTGTAAACAGCCTCGATACCTTTTCCAAACATACCCCGTTTTGTAAGTCCGGCGGCATGAAGCATGATCTTTCTGGCTTCTGATTTTGTAAGCTGAATTGTCTTCATAAAATTTGCGAATATTGAATGTAACAACTGTATCGCTTACACACAATTTTTTGTATCAGAACCGTACAAGCGCTCAGCCAGAAAGGATCTAGATTATTGTTAATCATAACAATACATTTCAGGCACAGCATTGGCATGATATTAAGCATACCATTCAACCTTTATTTATGATCAGCAATTTCTTCCGGGTCGCTATCAGAAATATCTCAAGGAACAGGGGCTATTCCGTGATCAATATAACCGGCCTTGCAGTAGGTATGGCCGCGGCTATGCTCATCCTTTTATGGATAAGAGACGAGGTTACCTTTGATAATTTTCATGAGAAAAAAGACAGGATCTATGAGGTATGGAACAAGTTACCTGTAGATGGAGAACTCCGTTTATGGAACAGGGTTCCGGGTCCCGCTGCAGCAGCTATCCAAAAGGATATTCCCGAAATAGAAACTGCCGTTCGGATGGTTGACTATAATGGTCTTCTGTTTTCAAATGGAGATAAACGGCTGATGAAGAACGGCGCAACGGTCGACTCTGGTTTTCTGAAAGTGTTTACATTTCCGCTGATCAAAGGGAATCCACTAACTGCCTTGAATGATCCTAAATCCGTTTTACTTACAGAAAAATCTGCGCAATCACTGTTTGGTACTGATGATGTGATTGGAAAAGTTGTCCGGATCCAGGATGAAGAAAACTACATCGTCAGTGGTGTACTTAAAGATGTTCCATCAAACTCAAGATTTGAATTTGATTTCCTTTTGCCATGGTCATATCATCAATCGCATCTTAAACAGGATCTCGGGTGGTACGACAACAGTACATCTACCTTTGTAACCCTGAAAGAAAATGCGAGCCTGGATGCTGCCCTCGCAAAGGTTCTCAAACTGAAACAACAATATACCGATGAGGCAAAAACAATGCGTTGGGAGTTTTTCTTTTATCCGCTTGAACGCTGGCGCCTCTATTCAAGTTTCAGCAATGGCGTGGAAGACAATGGTGGTATGATCATGTTTGTAAAATTGTTTGGCATAATCGCAGGTTTTATCCTGTTGATAGCCTGCATCAATTTTATGAATCTCAGTACAGCAAGAAGTGAAAAAAGAGCAAAAGAAGTTGGAATCAGAAAAGTTGTCGGAGCGGGAAGAAGATCGCTCATCATCCAGTTTATCGGTGAATCAATTTTCATATCATCCATTGCGGGATTGCTCGCGATCATAATAGTTCAGATAGCATTGCCTGCATACAATAATCTCACTCAAAAAAACCTCGAACTTGATTTTGCATCACCAACCAATTGGTTATTTTTTACAGCATTTGTATTATTTACCGGTTTCCTTGCGGGCAGTTATCCGGCATTCTTTCTTTCTTCATTTAAGCCGGCCCGTGTATTCAAAGCAACTTTTGGAAAAGTCAACGCACTTGTCACACCAAGAAAAGCACTGGTAGTTTTGCAGTTTGCCTTTGCAACCATACTGATCATCTGCACCATTATCGTTACCCAACAGATCAGGCATGGACAGTCCCGCGATACAGGTTATGATAAAGACAATCTTGTTTATCATTTTATGACCGGTGATATTGGCAAGAATTATCAGTTGATAAAAAATGAGTTGCTATCCACCGGTATCGCTTCGTCGGTTACAAAAACGAACTCACCGTTAACGGAAAGATGGAGTGATGGCTGGGGGCAAAACTGGGAAGGAAAGGATCCCAACGACAAGACTTCGTTCGACCGTTATCTTGCTGATGAAAATCTTGGAACCACCGCCGGGCTACGGTTCGTGCAGGGTCGTGATTTCAACCTGAAAGAATTTGCCACAGATTCAACAGCGATGATCGTGAATGAATCTGCCTTGAAGATCATGAAGTTTAAAGACCCGATCGGAAAGACCGTGAGTGATCTTGGCATTGACTGGCATATAGTGGGAGTGATCAAAGATTTCATTCTTACAAGTCCTTATGAGCCCACAAGACCAATACTGATCTGTGGTGCCAAAAGCAGTTTCATGCAGTTCCAGGTGATACAGATGAAATTAAATGCTGACAAACCAGTTTCTGCAAATATTGAAAAGATGGCTGATGTTTTTAAGAGATTCAATCCTGATTATCCTTTTGAATACAAGTTTGTTGATGAATCATACAAACAAAAATTCGAACTTGAGCAACTGGTGGGCACACTGGCTGCTTTGTTTGCGGGGTTGACGATATTTATTTCATGTCTTGGTCTTTTTGGCCTGGCTGCCTGTATGGCTGAAAATCGCATCAAAGAGATCGGTGTAAGAAAAGTGCTGGGTGCTTCAGTCTCCGGGATCACAACACTTCTTTCGAAAGAGTTTATCAAACTTGTAATACTTTCTTTTCTTATCGCTGCACCTATTGCCTATTGGGGAATGAGTGAATGGTTACAGAGTTATCAATATCGTGTAACTATTCAATGGTGGGTGTTTGCGGCTGCCTGTGGTTTGTCTGTACTTATAGCGCTTATCACTGTGAGTTATCAGTCAATAAAAGCCGCAATGGCAAATCCCATAAGAAGTTTGCGAAATGAATAATGTTATTTTCGTACGGATAATACAGCAGCAAACTGTGTTCTGAATGCATCATAAAACGCAGCGGTCACCGCATCGTATTCTGGTTGATCTTTTTCAAAATACTGGTCGTTCCAGGATCCCATGCCACCAAACACATTCGAAATATTCATGGCAAGCTGATCACGTAAACGGTCATCGGTCCACCCTATAGATCTGAGATCGTCAACGATCCAGGTAGCCGCTTTCATGTTCTCAACAGCCCGTTCAGAAAACCCTGCATTCTTCAGCATTTCATCGTTGGCACTAAGATCATTCAGATCAAAATTACCGGCAGGTGCTTTACCCGATCGTTCTTCAGCATTGAATTCATCCAATTTCCCAAGCACGAACAAACTGAGGCCAAAGGCTTCCTGGAAAACAGATTGAGCCCTGGTTGCAAAACGATAGATATCCTTTAAAGCTTTCAGAAAAACCGGCCTGCTCTGCTCAGATGATGGTTGCGGTTCCCCGACCTCGTCGCTGATCTTAATAAACTCATTATACTCCCACTGCCTGGAACTGTTGGCAAGCTGCCATCCCGAGTTGTCAATCTTTGATCTGAGTGCAGCTCTTTTCTGATCCATTTCATCGGGACCAAAAAAGCCTGTTAAGCTTTCCGGAATTTCCGGCTTCAGACTATCCTCTTCACATAACACACAGATAGATCTGCAGATTGTATGAGCAATGCGGTTAAGTGTCTCAGTATCCATCGCTTTCAAAGCGTCCGGCCATGCAGATGCCTCAAGTTGCTGAAATGCTTCATCATTGTATTGAGCAAGCTGATCGTTCAATGCCTGCCACAAGCGATCACCAAAATCATTGGATTTGATGAGCAACCAGAGTTGTTCATACGTTACTTCCTGCT
>JBEVNF010000140.1:0-3641 GCA_040508255.1 Flavitalea sp. | reverse complement strand
CTTCAATACATAATTCTCAAGATCGCCGGGTAATTGTTTCAGTTCGTTGAGGAAATAAGTTTCAGGAACATAAGGATGATGGATAAGAGGAAGCGTAAACTTGCTGATCCTGTAAAACCAGTTTGGATGCGGGATCCATTCTACATCCAGGTCCTCTGTGATATCAGTGTATTTACCCAGGGTGGCTTTACGGGCGTTCAGATCATCGAATATAACGCGGTTGTATATACGCTTTACCTGTGTTTTCTCACCGTTGTTTATATAGAACAATTGCTTGCCTTCCTGTATCAGGTCGGTGATACAAACCGGTTTTATACCGATATAATCTTCTGTGCAATAGAAATCGATCTTTGTTTTTTGTTCGTGAGGTTTGATCTCCAGTAAGATCACATGTCTGGGGTCGTGTGGTCCAACGATCACTTCTCTCAGGGCACGGATGTATGATTCGCGGTCAAGTCCACCAAGATAGTGTGTATAGTTACCTGGGATCCCGAAATAATCTCTTAGCAGTTCAGGATATAAAACCTGGAAACCAAAAAGGGTAGGGAAGCCCTGCATTTCGATGAGTTGTGGTTCCAGGTTTCCAGCATCATTTATACAAACCCCAAAATCAAATGCGATCATATGGGCATGATCATTTTCATTGGGAACGTTTTCGCCTGATGGGATACTACGCTGGGTTAATTCCTTGAATCTTGGATCTGTGATCACGTCAACTATATGTTCACAGGCATCGATCATTTGTTTTGTAAAAGAGGCCGGGACAAAAACGGGAGTTTCTGCGATCCTGAATTCGATGGCTCCCGGATGAGCAGCATTCAGTTTCTCAAGAAACTGATGGTATTGTTCCTCAGTGAAATTTGCATTGAATGTTTCCCTTAATGATGGTACCATACGATGATTTTTGAGAAGGAGTAAATTAGTTATTTATCCTCAAACCACCGGCTCTTTCTGGGATCGTTGATCAATTAGAAAAGGCTCCGTGGGGAGCCTTTCTGAAAAATTTCGATCAACGCTGTTGTTAAGCTGTGATCGTCTGCAGGTGTTCCATTGCCTGGTCAAGAAAGTTCGGAAGCACATGCGAGTAGGTTGCAAGGATCTTATCGGGATCATTCAATTGCTCGATCATACTCTGCCATTTTTCTTCACCATGTTCGGCTATTACGGTCGACTTTTTATCTTCTCTTTGCAGATACATGCTCATCCCGATTGCATCGGCCTCCGGATGGAACTGTGTACCCACCATGTATTCATTGAACCTCACCGCCATAATTGCGCGTTCGAGCGGTACATGTGGTCTGTCTTTTTCTATTGCCAGTACATGAGCCCCCATTGCTTCCAGTACTTCTGTGTTTGCCTGCGTAACCTGGAAGTCACGGCTGTCTACCGAATAGAATGGATCGTTCAAACCTTCAAACACTGGTTCGTTTTCACCCTCCTCAATCGGATGTATAGGGAACACGCCAAATGCTGTTGACTTCCTTTTGGAAACAGAACCTATGTTCCAATGTCTGCAGGCAAGCTGGTATGAATGACAGATAAAAAATACAAATTTCTTAATGCTGTTGGAGGCATCATTGTTCCATGCCTCTACTTCAGCAAGCCAGTTGAAATAAACTTCTTCCCACTCGGAACCAATGCTTTCCAAAGGACTGCCCGGCCCACCGCTTGAAATATAGATATCGTAACCAAGATCAGGAACCTGTTTGTTCAACCGTACTTCAAATTCTTCGAGCACCAGGTCAAGCTGATGTTGTTTTGCGTAATCATGTATGATAGAACGCAGGCATCTCATTCCCTGGTTCGGCTGACCTTCATATAGATCGAGTATTGCTACACGAATCTGCTTGTTATCACTGTTAATCATGGATGCAAAAATAATAAATTTTCCCCGGAAAACCTTACTGAGCGTGCGATACGGCCGATGCTTACATGGTTTTGCTTAGACGGCTTAATGCTTTATAGTCAGCGCTTTGGCGTAGCACGGGATGAACGTATTAAGATTTTATTAAAGCTGATGGTTTATTTGAAAACCACCTTCAACATTTCTTCAGCAACAAAATCATTACCCTTATCATTCAGGTGAACGCGATCGTTTGTAAGTACACCTGACTCTTTGTTTTCTTTGTTGTTTGCAAGATTGTATTTGAGAAAGGCTTCACGTAAATCAATAAGATCACATTTATTATTGGTTGCGATTGTCCTGATCAGTTTTGAATACTGCTGAAGATCACCATCAAGTTCATTCGAGAAGTCGGTACGTTCACCAATTGCTGCAGGTGTACATAGATATACCTTGATATTTTTCGCCTGTAGTTTTTTGATTATCGCTTCATAGAATCTTACAAATTTGTCGGGGTCTGTACCTGTTCCAAATGACCGTTTGTGCCAGACATCATTTACTCCTACCCAGATCACAACAACATCAGGATTTTTAGCGAGTACGTCATCTTCCATTCTTAAATAAAGATCATAAACCTTGTTGCCACCAATGCCGGCGCCAATGAGTTCGTACTGATCTTTCTTTCCTTTGGCTGCGAGTTTATCACCGATCACTGTGATATATCCTTTCGGGCCGACACCCGCCTGTGTTATTGAATCACCAAAAAATACCACCTTCTTTTTTTGCTGCATGGTTGTAAAGCTGAATGCTGCGAGTACGGCTAATAGGAACAAAACTTTTTTCATGGCTTACGTTGTTGTTTTAATCAAAGATATGTTTTTGAGAGTTGTTGTATGCCAGCAGGGCCGCAAAGGATGGCATCAGTAACAATGTCATAGAACAGGGAATGATCGATCACTCCCGGCCAGAGTTTCACTTCGTTGAGCAGATACAGCTCAGGCAGTTCATTTAGCTTTACATCAATAAGCAAACAGCCTCTTGAGGTTTTCAGTGCTTTGCCGGATGCATCTTTACGCAATGTGATTTCCGCAATATTAAAAGTTGTCTTTAGTTCGTCTGACAGTGAGGTTATTGCCGAAGGATGAATTTCAAGAACAAACGGATAGGTAGTATCAAGTGTTTCTGAAAGCTTGGACTCGTCACCAACGATCACAAAACGTTTTGCCATGGACGCAAATGTCTTTTCATCGGAATGAATCCCTGCACCACTCTTTAATGCATTCAGATCCTGATCAACCTGGTCGCAGCCATCAAAGTAAATATCGAGCGCTGCAAACGCTGAGGCATCCCTGGTTGTGAGATTCAACCCGTTCAATCGTTCAAGTGTTTCTGAACTTGATGAAACAAATTGAGTTGTTCCCGCGAGTGCGGCATCCGTGGCTATGGCTTCCGCGAGAAAAGCAATTGTGTTGCCTGCCCCAAGACCGATGACCTGGTTTTTCTGTACAAGTTTTGCTGCTTCAATTGCAGCCTGTTTTTTATAATCCATCAGAGAGATCTTCTTTTATTTCACATATACTGCCTCACCATCCAGGTAAGTTTTTAATACTGCGATCCTCAGGAGATTTGCTTCAGGTGCTTTCATCAGATCCTGGTCAAGGATGATAAAATCTGCAAATTTTCCTGCTTCAAGCGAACCCTTTTCTTTTTCTTCAAAGTTGCTTTTTGCCGCCCAGATAGTCATACCCTTCAAAGCTTCTTCGCGGCTCAATGCATTTTCGGTCTGGTATCCATTACC
>JBEVNF010000119.1:0-21729 GCA_040508255.1 Flavitalea sp. | reverse complement strand
CGAATCTATTATTTCAAATGTCTTGTCGGGTGTGCCTCCGTCGCTTCACCTAGCAACTCTAAAGTATGAAGCGACGGAGGGCTGGTCGAACTCTTAATAATTCTATCCAGGTAATATTACCAGCTTATTTCCAACTTATTATTCCTCCTCTCCATATCCGCCATCCTCTGACTCGGATCGATCTCAATCGTCTTGATCTCATTCAACTTACCAGGCAATTCAACAACATAAGTTGGATGTGTCCATCTCCATGGTGTCATTACAGTACGTTTAACAGAGGCATCCTCGTCGGGTTTCTCACCAAACATCTGGTAGGTTGGTATATAAGCTATCTCTTTTTTTCCATCCTTATATTCAACCTGGAGGTCGATAGGCATCGGCATCTTCCCGATCATCTTCAAACGGATCTTTGATTTGCCGCCCTCTTCCCACAAGCTGTCAATACCATAATCAACTGTCTTGGTAGTGTTCACAAAATATTCTTTGTACCAGTCGAGCTTTACTCCACTCACATTCTCTGCCACACGCATAAAGTCATTTACATTGGGATGTTTGAATCTCCATAACCTGTAATACTCGAGCAGGATCTTATCACGGATCGAATCACTGACAACATAACCGAGCTGACCAAGAAACACACAACCTTTTGAATAAGCCGCTGCACTGTAAGCATAGTTGGTATTGAAATGATCCGCATGTGTTGTCAATGGTTCCTCAAGTCCGCTTTTAGCCAGAGCTATGTAAGATGCATAGCTACCCCTGTCGTACAAAGGCAACAACTTACCGGTTGAGTCAAGCTGTTTCAGATATGCAGGATTATCTGCTGCACGTTTTTTCAAAACATTATCGCGATAGAAAGCCTGCACACGGTTTGTTGCAAAATCTGTAAAACCTTCATCCATCCACGCATATAATGACTCATTGGTTCCAAGCATCATCTGGTACCAGCTATGCATCCATTCATGAAAAACCGTTCCGATGCCAGGACCTGCAAGCAGGGTACCCATCGGGTATTCCATACCACCATCACCACCATGAATAAACGAATATTGTTTGTAAGGATATTCACCAAAGTTTTTCTCAATGAAAGGAAGTGCTGTGTTTGCAGCATCCATTACATCCTGCCACTGGTTGTCCACAAAAGCCAGGTACTTTGCGAAATCAGGATATTGTGCTTTACGTGAAGGCGTAAGTTCATCATACTGTTGTTTGATGAATGCTTCATCACGATTGTACAATACGTGAAGTGTAGGACCATTCGGAACATTCTTTACAAGATGTTTATAGTGCGGATCTGCTGCCCACATGAAATCATGCACGTTCGGCGCAACAAAATGCCAGGTGAGTTTTGCACCGGCTGGTCTTGTAACTTTTGCTCCTGCTGCTTCATAACCATAACCGATCTGGTTTGGATTCTGCAGATAACCGGTGCCCCCAAGAATATATGTTTTATCGATACTGATCTTTACGTCATAGTCACCCCATACGCCATAAAACTCACGCGCAATGTATGGCGTTGGATGCCATCCTTCATAATCATATTCACAAAGCTTCGGATACCATTGGCTCATTGAATAACGAACACCATTGGCGGCATCGCGTCCTGATCTCCGGATCTGGATCGGAACCTGCGATTCAAACTCCATATCAAAAGTGACTTTCGATTTTGGAAGGATCGGTTTGGTGAGCGTTACTTCCAGGATGGTTTCCTGTACTTTATATGTCTGAGCAACTCCATTCATCTTCAGGGATATAATTTTCTGGTAACCGATCTCATCTTCTGCAAGTTTCGATATGCGGTCACGCACACGCGGATCCCAGTCTTGTCTTCCGGCACGACCACCCTTTCCAAGTTCGAGGCTGCGGGCATCCATCATACTGTTTGGCTGAAACGCATTCCAGTAAAGATGATAAAACACTTTCCTCAAAGTATCGGGACTGTTGTTGGTATACTCCAATTGTTGTTTCCCGGTAAAACGATTTGTTTTTACATCAACATCAACATTCATTACATACTTCACGCGTTGCTGCCAGCGATCCGGCTGAGCATCGGCTACATTAACAACCAAAAGGAAGAGAATCAGAACTTTAACAAGTTTTTTCATACCTGGTATCATGTTTACTTTTACAGATTGCCGGAAGTTAGTATAAAAAGTTTGAACGATATTTGAGAACAGCTGAGGCTTTGGAAAAGATTATGATGACAAGTAGAATCCTGCTATTTACGGTGCTGGCTACCCTGCTGGTTTATTATTCAAGTGCTCAACGGGTTACCGATATAACTGTTTCAGGCCATATAACAGGAGATAAGGGCTTACGCTTAATCCGGAATTCCCGGTCGGATTCAACTTTCAACAATACATTCCTAAATACAGGTCAAAACCTTTACAAAGCCAGGATCACCATTCCCGCACCTGAATTGATCACCCTTGCTGCAGACGGCTTCACAAAGGTTCTTTTGTTAGCGCCAGGCTTTAACCTGGAAATCAGCATCCACGACTCCGCTGGTGTGAATTCAATCGAATTATCCGGAGCAGGTGCAAAACTTCAAAAGGATTATGAAACGTTCAGGGATGAAAACATGTCGTCATATGATAAGACCTTTCGTATCTCGACACACACTGAAAGAACTAAGCTGCTCAGTGAAAAACTTGCGTTGACTGATAAGATTGTAACAAGGCAACTGAAGGATTATTTCTGTTACAGGATAATAGGACTTAGCATTGATTTATCAGCAGATGTGTTTCAATTGAATGAGAACAAGCTTGCCTGGCAACCGGCATTTACTTCCATCGCCGAGTCATATCTCAAAAAGCATCTTGACGACAGATATAATATAAAGCTCGATAGTTTTCTTACTGCAATGAATGGCAGACCGGCACCTGATTTTGCATTGTATGACACAGAGGGAAAAAAACATAATTTCAGTGAAATGGCCGGAAAGGTGATCTACATTGACTTCTGGGCAAGCTGGTGTGCGCCCTGCCGTGTTGAATCAGGCTATCTGAAAACATTGAAAAAAGCTTATGGCAATCAAAGCAATATCGTTTTCGTTGGCATTGCGATAGCCGACATCAATTGGAAAAGAGCGATCCTCGAAGATAAACCCGATTGGCTGCAATTAAGAGATGCGAATGGAAAGGTTGCTGCAGCTTATGGTGTAGCGGGGTTGCCAAGATATGTGCTGATCGGAAAGGATGGAAAGGTTGCTGACCACAATGCACCGGCACCAAGCAAGAAAGAAGAATTAACATCAAAGATCAATAAATTGCTGAAGCAATAGCTTTATCATGCCCGAAACAATACAGGATAAAAAAGTTTTTTCATTACTGGAGGTTGCCAAAAGCATCCAGAAAACCCTGACCGACC
The DNA here is from genome assembly GCA_040508255.1 of Flavitalea sp. Taxonomy (GTDB): domain Bacteria; phylum Bacteroidota; class Bacteroidia; order Chitinophagales; family Chitinophagaceae; genus DATHKG01. The sequence goes on along the minus strand of JBEVNF010000119.1, from coordinate 18,360 downwards.
GGTACACAAGTACGTTCTGGATCAGGGCTGACATGAACAAACTGAACCTGTATGCCCAGTCAGGTCACTGTTTCCCTGAATTGCTTGAAAAGAAAGATGGACGCGTGATCACCGAGATGAAAGCACTGCTCTGGCGCGATGATTACAATCGGGTGAACAGGCAGTTCCTGGAAGTACTCGGTGAACCATTGAGAGACGGAATCACTATACTGTTTACCGCACGGATAACATTTGATCCTGTATATGGTCTCACATTGCGCATAGTTGACATCGATCCCTGGTACTCACTTGGAGAACTTGAGAAAGAAAAACAACTCGCTATCTCAAAGCTTCAGCAGGAAGGTTTGTTTCATAAAAACAAGAGTGTGGCATTTCCATTGTTGCCGAAACGCATTGCGATAATTTCTGTTGAAAGCAGTAAAGGCTATTCAGATTTTATGAAGATCATGAATGGAAACGCATGGGACTATAAGTTTTTTTATATGTTATTCCCGGCTTTTCTGCAGGGAGATAAGGCGGTGTCGTCGATCCTGTTTCAACTGAAGCAGATCAATAAGATCAAACATCATTTTGATGTGGTGGCGATCATTCGTGGAGGTGGAGGGGATGTTGGGCTCACTTGCTATAATGACTATGGATTATCTAAAGCCATTGCAATGTATCCCCTTCCTGTGCTGACGGGTATCGGTCACTCGACCAATGAAACCGTGGCAGAGATGGTTGCATTTAAGAATGCAATTACACCAACAGAGCTTGCTGACTTTTTGTTGCAGAAGTATCATGATTTCACTGTGCCATTACAAGAGTCAGAAGATAAACTGATCAATCTTACAAAGTTGTTGCTTAAGGATGAGCGAGGTTCATTACTCAATGTTGCTAAACATCTTCGCTCGGCGAGTCGGGGTTTACTCGCAGACAGCAAAAACGCAGTGAATTTTGCGAGTCGCTCGCTGGTTGCGGATTCAGGCAACTTCCTGTTTACACACAAAACCGCCCTTAAGCAATTATCAAAGGATCTGCTGGCTTCATCGCGAACTGTTTTCTCAAAAGACAAACAAATGATCCTGGAAAAAACGAATCGTTTGGGTGAGACAGCAAAACAATTAATGCGGAACGCTTCCCGTGATCTGACCAACACAGAAAAACTGGTGCATATCCTCAGCCCGCAACAAGTTCTGAAACGTGGTTATAGCATCACAACTGTAAATGGGAAGCTGGCTAAATCTGTAGATGAAGTAAGGCCCGGTGACCGGCTAAGAACAACACTTGCAGACGGTAGCGTGGATGCTATCGTTGAATCAAAAAACAAAACATCAGATGAGTAACAAAGAACCAAATTATACTGAAGCATTTGAGGAACTTCAGAGCATCGTATCTGAGATTGAAGAAGGAGAGATTTCAGTGGATATCCTTTCACAGAAGGTGAAAAGGGCCGCATTGCTGATAAATATCTGCAAGAAAAAATTAGCTGATACAGAGGGAGATGTAAATAAAATCCTGAAAGAACTGGAAGAGCAATAACAAAACGGCCCTTTCGGTTTTAATGAAAGGGCCGTTGATACATTAAATCGTGATCTTATCTTTCAACAACTTGCCATCACTATTATAGAGCAGGTTCTTTTTTTGAAGATCGCCTTTGCCGATCAACAAACGATATTGCGTTTCGTCATTTGGAAGTACGATCTTATGAACTTTTTCAACGGTCCATTCGGTATACTTACTCTTTTCAAAGCCATCTTTCACGTTTGCCGGAAGATCATCCTGGCTAAGTTCGGCTTCCGTATTCAGCCATTGACCTTTGCTGTTATACTTTGCTTCATACTGTTTACCATCATCCGTGAAGGCAGCGGTAAAAACAGACAGCTTGTCGCGCCACTCAACGCCCGATGCGTTGGGGTACTTTTCCTTGAATGAATCTGTAACGGTCGCGGGAATTTTCCTGATCTGTGCATCCGCGGTAAATACCGTGAGACCAAATGCAAGAACCATGAGAATGAACGGGAATTTATTTTTCATAACCTTTTATTTTAGAATGGGTTTTTATGTCCACCATTCTGATTATGCAAATATCAAACCCGGGATAGAAAAGAAAAACTTAAAACTTATTCAATACCTGCCACCACGATAACTATTTCGCCCTTAACACCCTTGCTGTTAAAATGATCGTGCACTTCCTGTAAAGAGCCCCGAACGTTCTCTTCATAGATCTTTGAGAGTTCACGGCTCACACTACATTGTCTTTCGGCACCGAAATACTCAATAAAGTCAGCGAGGGTTTTAACAAGACGCATGGGTGATTCATAAAAGATCATCGTACGTTCTTCTGTAGCGAGTTTTTTGAACATGGTTTGTCTGCCCTTTTTTAAAGGAAGAAAACCTTCAAATGTGAAACGGTTTGCGGGCAGACCACTGTTTACAAGCGCTGGCACAAAAGCTGTTGGACCGGGAAGACATTCAACCCTTACACCTTGCTTTACGCATTCACGAACCAGCAAAAAACCGGGATCAGAAATAGCTGGCGTGCCGGCGTCTGACATTAGTGCCATCTTGCGGCCGCCCGACATCTGGTTAACGAGATGTTGCACAACCTGGTGTTCATTATGCTGATGATAGGCAGTTAGCTGCTTGTTGATCTGGTAATGATTCAACAGCTTTGAGGAGGTACGTGTATCCTCAGCAAGGATCAGATCAACCTCCTGCAGTATTTCAAGCACGCGGAGAGTGATATCCTTTAAGTTACCTATTGGTGTTGGGATGAGATAAAGCATAAGCCGGATGTTGCATACCGGTATCTGCTATCCTGAGGTTCTGATAACCGGTATCGGTGGATCAGTTTACTGAAATCTCGAAATACTCCATTACGGGATTTGCGAGCAGTTTTTTTGAAGCTTCTTCAGCAACCTTCTTCGCAGCATCAGGATTTTCTGCTTCCACCTGGAGCGTGATATTTTTACCAATTCTTACATCTGCCACATTCTGAAGACCAAGATTGGCAAGACCGCCCATTACGGCTTTACCCTGCGGATCAAGCAATTCTTTCAATGGCATTACTGTAACCTGAACTGTATATAACATTAGAAGCGATTTATTATGTTTTCTCTTTGAACGCCAAAGATACTATGATGTAGAGAATAAAAATAACCGGAACGGCCAGCCAGCCTAAAAATATTGCACAAATCACCCCCAGCCCAAGCAGGATAAGCTTTGGCATATTGCCTTTCAGCGATTTGTCCTTAAACTTCAAAGCCATCAATGGAAGTTTGCTCACCATCAGCAGGCTCAGTACAATGATCACTGCGTAAAGGAACCAGCGGTTGGTAAAAAGCAGCGTAAGATCAAAGTTCTGGCTGCCAAACAGGATCAGGGGAAATGAAGCAACTACCAGCCCGGCAGCAGGGATCGGAACCCCTTTGAATCCATAAGCCTGGCTCGCATCAATATTGAACCTGGCAAGCCTGTAAGCACCCGCACATGGGAAGATAAAAGCAGGAACAAGCGCCAGTAAGCTTGTATCGAGACCGGTTTCAGTACTTATATAACTTATGCGAAGCATCTGGTACAGGATCATACCCGGTGCAACTCCAAAACTCACAACATCAGCCAGTGAATCCAGTTGTTTTCCCAGCTCAGAAGCCGCATTGAATAAGCGGGCAACAAATCCATCCAGGAAGTCGATCACAGCGGCAACGCCAATGAATACCGACGCCCACCAGATTTTTTCAGGGAACTGTGCCACCCAGGTTCCGCCATCCTGCACCACGAGTGATTCACCGGTCTGCAAAACAAAAACGATGGCTATACAACCGAAAAACAAATTTAAAAGGGTAAATACATTAGGGATCTGCTTCATAGATATTGTTAAGTTAGCTTATTTCATCCGATCAACGAGGTTTATGAACGCTTCATCAGCGATTCTATTTCCTCAACAGTGATGGGAATATTTTTCATGAGGTCCTTATTGCCATCTTTTGTGAGCCAGACATTGTTCTCGATACGGATACCGATCTTTTCTTCTTCGATATAAATACCGGGTTCAACAGTAAGTAACATCCCTTCCACCAGTGGCTCTGTTCTGGAACCAAGATCATGCACATCAAGACCAAGATGATGTGAGATACCGTGATAAAGATATTTGCGGTAGGCGGTATTGTTCTTTGTTACTTCTTCCTGCGTAAGCAAACCTAATTTCACAAACTCTTTTCCTGCCTCCACTCCTACTTTTTCTGTGTAGTCATTTAGTGTGATCCCCGGCTTCAGGATGCTCTTTGCATAATTGTGAAGATGCAGACAAGCGTTGTAAACCTCTTTTTGTCTCTCTGTGAATTTTCCGTTTACCGGGATGGTCCTTGTAAGATCGGCATTATAGCCACCATACTCAGCACCAAAATCCATGAGAATAAGTTCGCCGTCTTTACACTCTTCATTGTTTGCGATATAATGAAGTGTTCTGGCGCGATCGCCTGAGGCAATGATATTGCTGTATGCGGGACCTGAAGAACGTTGTGAAAGAAACGAATGAACGATCTCTGCTTCGATCTCGTATTCCATTACACCGGGCTTCACAAACTTAAGCACACGTTCAAACGCGACCTGTGTGATGTCGATGGCTTTCTGAACAACCTCTGTTTCCTTTTCAGACTTCACACCGCGAAGATCTTTCAGGATCCTCGCGCTGCGTCGATACTGATGAAGCGGATATTTTTCACGCATCTCCCTGGCGTAGCGATAATCCCTGACAGGGACATCATTGGCCTTGCGGTCGTTCTCATTTGTATTGAGATAGATGGTATCGGCAAGATGGATCCATGTTTGTAAAGGAGCTTCGAGAACATCAAGCCATATAACCGTTGATGCCCCTGAAATTGCTTTTGCTTCTTCTGCGCGAAGCCTTTTACCATCCCATTTCTCTTTGAGCTCGTTTGGCCGTACAAGGATGAGTACCTCGCGATAAAGCGGATCGGGGTTGTCAGGATAAAGCACAAGCATCGTGTCTTCCTGCTGTATACCTGTCAGCCAATATAGATCAGCATTCTGCTTAAAGCGATGCAATGCATCACCATTTGCAGGCAACTCATCGTTGCTGTTGAAGATCGCGATGGAGTTTTTCTCCATGCGTTCTGTGAATCGTTTCCTGTTCTCAATAAATATGTCCTTGTTCAATGGCAGATATCTCATTGCAAAAATTTCAGGTCGCAATTTATTGAAATCAACCGAGGCTTCACTGCAAAAAAAATGCAGTATTCATACCGGTATCTGCCGAAAAAAATTATGAGAAAATATAATAGGTACTAATGTGCTACTATTCAAATATTTTACAGATATTAGATGCCAGTCTTAAAGTTTCCCGGTCTCAACGATTTTCTGCCATAGGAGCTCCATCAAGTGATTGATGGAGTTTTTTTTTGATCCCGTCCATGGCGGGATCAATCCGCCGAAGCCTTGGCGAAGGAGGATAACCAGGGACTTCGCAAATCCGCATCTGCATCGTACCCTGGATTCACCTCTCAACTTTATGAAATAATTTAAAATTCATTTCCAACATTTGCTCTCAATATGATACTCGCATACATACTCCTATTCTTTTCCTTTACCGAACCCGGACCCAAAGATCTCATAGAATGGTCAGCAGCTAGAAAGCTTTCATGGGCAGACTTCCAGTCGAAAGTTCCGGCAAACGCAGCCAATGCAGCGCTTACCAACACAGCCATTAATGTTGAATTCGGCTTTAGCAACAAAGGCATGACCTACTCCATCAAATGCAGATTCGATAAATCAAAATCATGGGTCAGGATAAAAAATGATCTTGTACTCGGACATGAGCAGGGCCATTTTGATATTGCAGAATTGCATGCAAGAATTTTAAACAAAGCGCTGAAAGCATACAAGTATAATAGCCGGACTGTGAGTGATGATGTAAACAAGATCTATGAAAGGATCATGAAAGCTCATCACGAATACCAGGCAAAATATGATCAGGCCACCGACTTTTCGAGGAAGGTTGAACAGCAGGTTGAATGGTTAGAGAAGATCGGACAGGAGTTGAAGGATCTGGAGGAGTATAAGAGTTATACGAAAGAGTTGATGGGGGCGTAACGGACACGAACAGCCGCGACTGACCGCTCCTCCCCCAACCTACGCTTCAGCTTTATAGCCTGCCCCGTTAGAAAAGTCCGTAAATCTGCGAATCGATCTTGGTGATAATATCACCTAAATGCTCTTCATTCTCCGGGAACTTATTTTTGTCAATATCGATCACCAGTAATGGTCCTTCTTTGTAATGATCGATCCATTTATTGTAGTAATCGTTCAGACGTTTAAGATAATCCAATCGAATATTCTCCTCATACTCACGGCCACGTTTCTGGATCTGTGCAACCAGTGTAGGCACAGATGCCTTAAGATAGATCAGCAGATCCGGCGGCTGCACCATCGATTTCAGTGTTTCGAAAAACTGGAAATAGTTATCGTAATCACGTTTGTTCATCAAACCCATTTCATGAAGGTTGGGCGCAAAAATGTGCGCATCTTCATAAATGGTTCTATCCTGTACAACGGTCTCGGTACCACGCTGAATATCCAGCAACTGATTCAGACGGCTATTAAGAAAGTAGATCTGCAGATTGAAACTCCACCTTGGCATGTCTTCATAGAAATCAAACAGGTATGGGTTATTCTCCACGTCCTCAAATTGTGGGATCCATTTATAGTGCTTGCTGAGCAGTTCAGTGAGCGTTGTTTTTCCAGCACCGATATTTCCAGCTACCGCTATATGTTTAGGTTTCTTGCTTTTTGCCATTTGAACTACCTGTTTTCAGATTTGAGTATCAAGATAAGATTTTATTGGAGTCAGCTTAATAATACTTCAACCCCATTGCCTCTCTCACAACATCCATCGTAGCTGCTGCACTTTTGCGGGCTTTTGTCGCCCCCATCTCCATTACTTCACGTAAATATTTTTCATCAGTTCTGATCGATTCTGCTTTCTCCCTGATCGGTGAAATGAAAGCAACCATATCTTCTGCAAGATCTTTTTTCATATCACCATACCTTATCGAACAATCATTATAAAGTTTATCATAATGATCTAGCTTTTCAGGAGTACTCACCAATGACATCAACTGAAATATGTTTTTAATATAATCAGGTTTTTCAGAATTCGGCTCTGTGGGACCGCCATCAGTTTTAGCCTTCTTGATCTTATCAGTGATCTGTTTATCGCTATCAGAAAGATAAAGTGTGGCATTCTGATTCTCACTCTTGCTCATCTTTCCTAAGCCGTCAAGACTCGGGACTTTTACCAGTTGGTCGCCATAATTAAAAGCAACAGGCAAAGGCAGAATCTCACCATAACGATGGTTGAATCTTGTAGCGAAATTTCGTGCCATTTCAAGATGCTGCTCCTGGTCCTTTCCAACCGGCACATAAGTAGCGCGATGCAAAATAATATCCGCTGCCTGCAAAACAGGATAAGTAAGCAAACCTGCATTTACGTTTTGAGGCTGAAGACGGACCTTATCCTTGAATGTTGTGGTTTTTTCAAGCTCACCAACATAGGCCAGCATATTGAGGTATAGATATAATTCAGAAGTTTCAAAAATATGGCTCTGACAATAAAGGGCAACTTTTTGGGGATCAAGACCGCAGGCGATATTTTCCGCCAGTACCCTGCTTACATTTGCTTTCAATTCGCGGGTGTCAGGATGCGTTGTAAGTGAATGAAGATCAGCCACCATAAAGTAACATTCAAATTCATTCTGCAAACGCACATAGTTTCTCAGCGCGCCAAAGTAGTTGCCGAGGTGTAAAAATCCTGTGGGCCTGATCCCACTCATCACAATCTGTTTCATCCTTTTCGGTTTTGTTTTGCTTCCATCGCTCCGGTCTGCAGTGTTCCGGTTTACACAGGGTAACCGGGGAAGGAATTCTTACCGGTGCATCCTGTACGACAAATGGACGGCGAAGATATAGATAAAGCCGTTTTTTGCTACTTTTGTTTTCATGGAAGTGAATGATAAAATGATCGCGGACCTGGCAAATTTGTCCCGGCTTCAGTTTGATCCGGCCCAGGCTGCAGAAATCAAAAAAGATCTCGAAAAGATGATTCGCTTCGTTGAAAAATTAAACGAACTGGATACCGCTGGTGTAGAACCCCTCCTGCACATGTCGTCGAATCTTAATATCTTACGCAACGACGAAATACAGGGATCCGTTTCAAGAGAGGAAGCTTTAAAAAATGCACCCGACAGCGATGAGCGCTTTTTTAAGGTTCCAAAAGTTATCGCCCGCCCCGAAGAAAAGGAAAATCAATAGGGATGTCGTAACATTTTTCTCTTTCCACGACCCATGTATTGCATTATTCAATTTAACCAGCTACAATGATTCCTATAATCCACCTGGAGCAGATACGCAAGAGTTATTTCATGGCTAAGCAGGAGATCCCAATTCTTAAAGGAATCGATCTTGATATTCATAAAGGCGACTATGTTGCATTGATGGGCCCTTCCGGTTCGGGTAAGAGTACCCTGATGAACATCCTGGGCTGTCTTGATACTCCGACCGGCGGCACTTATATACTGAACGGTCATGATGCCAGCAAAATGGTTGACGACAGTCTTGCTGATATCAGGAACCGTGAGATAGGATTTGTGTTCCAGCAGTTCAACCTTTTACCGAGATTGACCGCTGCTGAAAATGTGGCCTTACCGCTTGTGTACGCAGGTATCCCAAAAAAGCAACGCACTGAAATGGCGATGAACGTGATCCAGAAAGTGGGTCTCGAATCAAGAAGTCACCATAAACCCAATGAGCTTAGCGGTGGACAATGTCAGCGTGTGGCAATTGCGCGCGCACTGGTAAACAATCCATCTCTGATCCTCGCGGATGAGCCAACGGGTAACCTTGATTCAAAAACCTCTGTGGAGATCATGGAGATCTTTAATGCAATTCATGCCGGCGGAAATACAGTGGTGCTTGTTACACACGAAGAAGATATCGCAAACTATGCAAAGCGCGTAGTTCGCTTAAGGGATGGCGTTATCGAAAGCGATCGTCTCAATTCTGAAATCCATCAGCATCAACACGCCTGATTTTCTATGTCGATGAAGATCTATACAAAAACGGGTGATAAGGGAACGACTTCGCTTATTGGTGGAACCAAGGTAAGCAAGGCTGACCTTCGGATCGAAACCTATGGTACGGTTGATGAACTGAATTCTTTTGTAGGTCTTTGCCGCGATCTTATTACCGACGAAACTTCAAGAAATACTTTACAGGAAGTGCAGGACCGTCTTTTCACCATTGGTTCTGCGCTTGCTGTTGATCCTGCCAAAGAATCAAAACTGAAAATTCCCGATCTGCTTGAGAGTGATGTTTTGTTCCTCGAAAAAGAGATCGATGATATGGATGGTCAGCTTCCTCCTATGAAGTTTTTTGTACTCCCCGGCGGTAATGTGGCTGTATCCAATATACATGTAACGCGATGTGTCTGCCGTCGCGCAGAAAGAGCCTGTGTTCGTCTTGCCAATGAAACTGGTGAAGATTATTCGCTGATCGTGAAGTACATCAACAGGCTGAGTGATTATCTTTTTATGCTTTCAAGATATGTGGCAAAACTCACAGGCGCAGAGGAGATTCCATGGAAACCCCGTGTGAGTTAGTATAGCTCAGGCTCCCTCATCCATTCTTCCATCCCTCATATGCAATACCCTGTCGCTCATTGTGGCGAGTTCTTCATTATGCGTAACGATCAGGAAGGTTTGCCCCATGCGTGTACGGAGATCAAAAAACAACTGGTGAAGATCGCGTGCGTTCGCCGAATCGAGATTACCGGTTGGTTCATCTGCAAAAATGATCGATGGATTATTGATCAGTGCCCTTGCGACAGCTACACGTTGCTGTTCACCGCCTGACAGACTACCGGGTTTATTTTCGATCCGGTGTTTCAATCCGAGCGTTTCAAGTAATTCAACCGCACGGTCGGCAACATCCTTTTTCTTTTTGCCCGCCATCCAGCCAGGGATGGATACATTTTCAATCGCTGTAAATTCCGGCAGCAGATGATGAAACTGGAATACAAAACCGATATGGCTGTTGCGGAATGCCGCCACCTGCTTTTCCCTGAGATGAGTTACCAGCTGGCCATTGATCTTTACTTCTCCGGCGGAAGGCTTGTCGAGTGTACCAAGAATATGCAACAAAGTACTCTTGCCGGAACCTGATGGACCCACAATACTGACGATCTCAGATTTCGCGATCGAGAGATCAACACCTTTCAGGACCTGCAGGTCACCGTATTGCTTCTGAATATTGACGGCATTTAACATATAGCTCTATGAGCGGGGTAAGTTACTAAAAACCAGCGTGTTCATGTGATTTAATTGTAAATAACAGGAATAAACCTGCCGTTTTTAAATATTAGATTTGGTTATTTCATTTAGAAAATTACTTTTGCCGAAAAAATTACCGGGAGAATTCCATTCCCGGATCAAATTTAAACGGGTATAATAATGTTTTGGACACTCGAACTAGCCTCCTACCTTGAAGATGCGCCCTGGCCTGCAACAAAAGACGAACTGATCGATTATGCTATCAGAAGCGGAGCACCAATTGAAGTGGTAGAGAACCTGCAGGAACTTGAAGACGAAGGTGAAATCTATGAGGGTATCGAAGATATCTGGCCTGACTATCCGAGCCAGGATGATTTCTTTTTTAATGAAGATGAATATTAAGATATCAGGCGCACCGAAAGTTGCGCCTTTTTTCTTTCATCAGGTGGTGATTTCAATACGGTTTTGCTCAGGATCCAGCACTACACACTCATAATATCCATCTCCCGTGATCCTGGGTCCATCAAGCACCTCAAACCCATTCTCCTTAAACCTCACTGCCATTTCATCGACAAGCTCAGTCGAGCCAACAGACACTGCAAAATGAATGATCCCCAGCGACTGTCTGTACGGATCATCCAATGAAACCGGCACATCAGGCCTCCGCATAAGTTCAAGCCGCGGTCCATTACCAAAGCTTATAAAGTAAGATTCAAACTGCTTCACAGGATTCAGATATTTCGGACCTGATGTGGCATCAAAATATTTGCAATAGAATTCCTTCATCCCTTCCAGGTCATTAACCCAAATGGCAAGATGCTCAATCTTCATAACAATAAATTTTCAGTAAAGAAACTAAGGAAGCTTACCCTGGGGTTTGAATGTAAGCTTGAAATACAGCAGCACGAGACTGAGAAAAAGTATAATACTATTGGCAACAATGATGGCAAGATCGTTTTTCACGATGCCATAAAAAAGCCAGGTTGAAACATTACCCATCAGTATGAGGATCATCCAGATCGACAGATCGCCTGTAGATTGGGTTTTCCATGCTCGGTAAACCTGTGGTACAAATGTTACAGATGAAAGGAAAGCTCCAAAGAGACCTACGAAATCAATCCATTCCATTTGAAAGGTTTAAGTTATTCTGATACCTGGTGACTAAATTTCAACCCGGCCCTTGATTATTTTTCCATCTGATTGATCACAGCTTCTGTTACACCCATGTTGGAGAAACCACCATCATGGAACAGGTTCTGCATCGTAACCATCTTTGTAAGATCACTGAAAAGGGACACACAATAATCAGCACACTGATCTGCTGTAGCATTACCCAAAGGGCTCATCTTTTCAGCGTAACCAATAAAACCGCCAAATCCTTTCACACCGCTACCTGCAGTTGTTGGCGTTGGTGATTGTGATACTGTATTTACACGAACTTTTTTCTTCAATGCATAATGATATCCAAAGCTGCGAGCAACGCTTTCAAGCAAAGCCTTTGCATCAGCCATTTCACTATAATCAGGGAACACACGTTGTGCAGCGATATATGTAAGCGCTACCACACTACCCCATTCATTGATTGCATCCATATCCCATGCAGTCTTCAGAACACGGTGGAGTGACATCGCAGAAATATCCATTGTCTTCTGACCAAATCCATAGTCAAGATCAGTATACCCGCGACCTTTACGAACGTTGAGACTCATACCAACGGAATGAAGGATAAAATCAACTCCACCACCAAAATGTGAAGTAGCACCTTCAAAAAGTTTTTTCAGGTCGTCCATATTGGTAACATCAGCACCAATTACAGGAGCGTTTACCTGTTCTGCAAGTTTATTGATCTCACCCATACGTAATGCTACAGGTGCATTTGTCAAAACGATCTGCGCACCTTCTTCATGAGCACGAAGTGCTGTTCTCCAGGCCATTGATTTATCATCCAATGCTCCGAATATAATTCCCTTTTTCCCTTTCAACAGGTTGTACGACATAGTGGATTTTTGAAATTATTTGAAATTTGTCATAAAAGTAAGGTATTCTGTCACGACAACCTGAAGCACTGCAGCTGTATATAGTTTCGGTTATACCGGCTTCATCATTTCTTTTGCATTCTCAAGTGCTGCTGCAGATGGTTTTTCACCACCAAGCATCTTTGCAATCGCTGTTATTCTTTCATCTTCATCAAGCAGCCTGATACCTGTTCTGATAGCACCATTCCTGGTTTGTTTGTAAACATAAAAATGAGCATCCGCCCTGCCTGCTATCTGCGGCTGATGCGTGATGGCGATCACCTGCCGTTTTTTGGCAAGACTCTTCATAATAATACCAACCTGCTTTGCCGCCTCCCCGGAAATCCCGGTATCGATCTCATCAAAGATCAATGTAGGAAGATCAAGTGATTCAGCCACCAGTGATTTGATACAAAGCATAAGCCTGCTAAGCTCACCACCTGAAGCAACCTTCCTTATTGGTTCAAAGCGATCGCTTTTGTTGGCATCGAAGAGTAATTCAACTTTATCAAGTCCGTTTTCTGAAAGATTATTCAAAGGGGTGATCTGAACTTTTAGTCTTGCATTCGGCATACCCACCTTTGATAAAAGATCGTTGACTTTTGTTTCCAGAGGTGTTACCTGTTTCTTTCGGTTGGCTGTCAACGTTGCTGCTGCGGTTCCCGCAAGCTCTGCAAACTTCACCACATCAGATTCTCTTCTCGCAATCTGTTCATCGATATTAAAAACAGCCTGTAATTTCTCGTTGAGCTGACTGCGGATCTCATTCAGCTCTGCGGTTGTTTTTACAGTATGTTTCTTGAGTAACTTATAACCAAGCGCGATCCTGTCGTTCAATTGTTCTATCCTTCGCGGATCATACTGAACATGATCACTGATGCCGGCTGCATCACCTGCAATATCGTCAAGCTCGAGCTGAGCGGATTGCAAACGGGAAAGCAGTTCAGGTAATTTCGGATGATAGGAAGTGAAAGCCGATAGTTGATTACAGATCGATTTTAGTTTCTGAACCACCGGTTCCTCGCCTTCTGTAAGCTCGTATCCCACTTTCTCCAATACAGACTTTATACCTTCTGAATTACTCAGAATATTAAGTTCGCTGTCTGCTTCTTCAAGTTCATTTTCTTTGAATGCCGCTTCATCAAGTTCTTCAAAAAGAAATTTATTGTAGTCAAACTCCTTTGTAAACTGTTCTTTCTGCAAACGCATAGCTGCCAGCTCTCTGCTTGCAGTGAGCCATTGATGGTAATGTTGCTGATAAGTTGTGATTACCGCACCATGAGCCGCAAGCGCATCAACAACCTGTAATTGAAATGTTTCATCACCAAGCTCAAGCGTATCGAATTGCTGGTGAAGATCAACAAGCATTGAACTCAGTCTTTTCAACTGGTCAAGATTTACCGGCGTATCGTTTACGAATGCCCTCGATTTACCGCTTATATTGATCTCCCTTCGTATCACCAGTTCATCTTCTATATCAAGATCCTCCGCTTTCAGAAACTCGCGGATGTTTTTTTTCTTTTCAGTGGCAAATACAGCTTCAATAAAACATTTTTTCTCCCGGTTCTGCAGCACTGACAGATCTGCCCTGCCACCAAGTATAAGCGACAAAGCACCCATTACAATTGACTTACCGGCACCGGTTTCACCCGTGATGATATTCAGTTTACCTGAATAATCGATCGCTATCTCATCAATGATCGCGTAGTTCTGTATATGAAGTCGGTTCAGCATAAATTCAAAAGTGTTCAATCAACCTTGAAAACGGAAAATTAGCTAATTCAGGGTAGTATTCAACGGCAAAAGATGTAAAATCAACCGTTATTTTCTCCACTGATGCCGGGTAAAAGAACCAATGGTGTTTTATTTTTTTTTCATGAGGTTTTCTACCCTGTCGATACCGGCCTTTGCGCGCTGATCGATCGAGTTTTTAAACTCATGATCTTTCAGGGACAATGTTTTTTTATACCAATAGATGGCTTCCCGGTAATTCTTTTTCGCTTCGTAGATAAACGCCGATTGCAATGCGGCCCTTGCAGCATAGTACTCCCTGCGGGAAGCACCGGCACTCAGTGCATAGCTGTAGAACCTTAATGCCTCGTCATCATTGCCCGATTCATCATAAACGCGGGCAGTACGATAATAAAATTCAAGTTTGTTTGCTTCGCCGTTAAAATCATTCGCAGATTTGCCGTGAAGCAAACGCAGGGCTTCCCGCTGATAACCACCATCACTGAAAAGTCTTGCCCTTAACAAAAGCTTATCCGGCCATGCAGAAGTTTTCGCTTCCTGCAATGCCTGTTTATCTGCTTCACTTTCTGCGCCACCGCGTGTTAAAACAAGCTGACGGTAATAATTTGCCCTGTCCATGTCACCATCCAGGTAATAAAGCCAGCTTATCTTCTGTAAAGCATCCTTCAGATAGAATTTACCTTTAAAATTTTGCACAAAATTTTTGAAGTATTCTTTCGCATGGGGATCAGCCTTGTACATAAGCACATATCCTTTTTCAAAATCCCACACCGGTGTTGCAAAATATCCCGGCTGATCAGATCTTGAATCGAGGTAATTCAAAGCTTGTTCAGCCTGCTGATTGTGTATGCTGAGATTGGTACCGAGATAAGCAAACAGGTGATTGTTTTTTGTATCCAGTTTTTCATCCCTGATAAACTGAAGAACACCATTCTTGTTATTTTCTATGTAATAAGAAAGGTAGCAGTAATAAAAGATGCCTTCATTCCTGAACAACTTTGCTGAAAAATCCTGCGACTTCAGAAAGCTCCTGATGTTGGTCATTCCGTTTTCGATACTTCCCCTGATGCCAAGCAGACTGCTGAGCCATTTATAACCATCCGGAATTGTTCCCGCTGCTACCTGCATAGCACCACGATACATCTGGTTTGGCAGAAATCCGGGAAACTTCGTTTCATTATCTCTTACCTGGATAAATGCCCTTCTGAATTCCCAGCCGGCATTCCAGTTATCACCAAATTTGATCTGGACAACGGCCCATTGAAAATGCACGAGCGCAAGTGAAAAAAGATAATAAGGAGAATTTTTGGGACCGGTGGAAAGCAGGTTCAGACGTTTGTCTTTCAGAGAGGACCGGTTCTTATACTCCGCAGGATCCTCATTGAAAAAGAGGGTAAAGAAATCAATATAATTCTCCAGCAACACCGGGATCAGGTTTGATGGATTCTTCGCTTTCTCGGCGTTAATGATCATTTGTCCTGATCCGAGTTTGAGACTGATGATCTCGTTGTATGCCTGCTGACACTGCCCGTTAAAATCAAAGACTTTCTGTGCACCGGAAGAGAGTACAGTTGTAACAAGCAATAAAAGGATAAGCAGGCTCTTCATATAAAAAATAAAGGTGTTCGAGTTGAACACCTTTAGTATAACGATATAAAATCAAAATCATTTTACATCAACGCTGTCGAAAAGGTCACGATCCACAAGGATACGTCCGCAGTTCTCACAAACGATGATCTTTTTGCGCTGGCGGATTTCGCTCTGGCGTTGTGGTGGGATCGCGTTGAAGCAACCACCGCAGGCATCACGCTCAACCGGTACAACAGAAAGACCGTTGCGGTAGTTTTTGCGGATACGATCGTATGAATTCAAAAGACGCTCTTCAACCTTTTCACGGGCATCTGAAGCCATCTTGCTGAAATGTTTTTCTTCTTTTTCAGTAGAAGCGATGATCTTATCAAGCTCACCTTTTTTCGCACCAAGAACGCCATCTTTTGCCGCAACATTCTTTTTCGCACGATCAAGAACAACGACTTTCTCGCCGATCTCTTCGTTTGCATCCTTGATATGTTTTTCAGCTAGCTTCATTTCAAGCTGTTGCATTTCAATTTCTTTATTGATTGCTTCAAACTCGCGGCTGTTCTTTACGTTCTCACTTTGCTTTTCGTATTTCTTGATCAGCCCTTCCGCTTCCTTTATCAGTTCCTGTTTGGTTTTGATAAATTCCTGGATTCCGTTGATCTCCTCTTCGATACGGGTTTGTCTTGAATTCAAACCAGTAATCTCATCTTCAAGATCACTCACTTCCATTGGCAACTCTCCCTTAAGGATCTGAATCTCATCGATCTTAGATTCTACTTTTTGAAGAGCAACCATAGAGGCTAATTTTTCCTCAACAGAATAATCTTTTACGTTGGCCATATTTTGATTGATGTTTTTAAATTTATTTAAACAAAGTAATTAACCGGGTTGGTTTTCACTTTTGTTTTGAGGACGGCAAAGCTAATAAATTTTTCCCGTAAAATACCATAAAGCAGGTCCACAGTGAATTGTTCGCTCTCAAAATGACCTATATCGCAGATTACCAGCCTGCCATCGGCGTCAAAAAACTCGTGATATTTCATATCGGCAGTTACAAACACATCTGCCCCCACGCCCAAAGCGTTGGAAATCAGGAAACTACCTGCACCGCCACAAACAGCCACCTTATTAACCTGCTTCCCGCTCAAAGGCGAATGGCGGACCACCTGCAATCCAAATTTTTCCTTCAACAAACCCAGAAAAGCTGTTTCGGACAGCGGTTCTTCTAATTCTCCAACCAAACCGCTACCGGTATCCTGGTATTCATTGGCCAGATTGACCAGGTCGTAGGCGACCTCTTCATAAGGGTGTGCCTTCTTCATGGCGGCCAGCACTGAGCGGGCTGCATAAGATGGAAAGATCACCTCCAGCCTTACCTCGGTTTCAATATGCCGGGTACCAGTTTCGCCCACAAAAGGGCTTGAGCCATCTCCTCCTTTAAAAGTTCCGCGACCATCGCTTTCAAAACTACACTCGCTGTATTTCCCGATATTTCCCGCCCCGGCAGCAAAAAGTGCATTTTTGAGTTGCTCTTTATGATCAACCGGAACGTACACAATCAGCTTTTGCAGAATCCCGGCTTTGGGTGACAAAACTGAACGGTTTTTGAGAGAAAGCAGGTCGCTCATTTTGCCATTTACCCCTGCGATCACATTGTCGAGGTTTGTATGGATCGCATAAATAGCGATGTCGTTTTTGATCGCAAGGATCACTGCTTTTTCCACATAGTTTTTGCCATTGATCTTTTTCAATCCCCCAAATACAATGGGATGATGTGCAACTATCAGATTGCATCCGGTGTCCATTGCTTCCCTGATTACCTCCGCTGTTGAATCAAGACAAATCAATACGCCCTTACATTCCCAGGATGCATTTCCGGTGATGAGCCCCGCATTGTCATACGACTCCTGCAATGATGGCGGAGCAATAGTTTCAAGATATGCTATAATCTCAGAGATCGTCATACTTCAAATATACGCAATCTCCCGCCGCAGCGGGGAGGGGTTCAGGGGAAGGGGTGGGGAAGTAATCATGATTTCCTTACGATTTTGTCTTTATCTTCCCCACCCCAAAATTTCATTGCTTAAAACCTTTCTATGTTTTGTAAGAAAAAACTGATTGCAATTGCTACGCTCCTGTTGAACTCGTTTGTTATCATGGCTCAACAAACGCCAACATACTTTATCAAAGCCGGAAAATTTTATGATTCCGAAAAGAATGTCTTTTTAAAGAACCAGGAACTGATAGTTACCGGTGGAAAGATCACCGCAGTTGGCACAGGTTTGCAGGTGCCTAAAAATGCCTTGGTGATCAACGCTACAGATGGCACTGTAACACCCGGCCTTATCGATGCACACACACATTTGCTTACCCTTCAGAAACTGACGGATAATCTTGCCATCGATGCGATGATGAACTCAGGCGAAACCCGTGTGCTTCGTGGTGCCGGGATGGCGCGTAGTTTTCTTGAGTCAGGATTTACCGCCATCAGGGATCTTGGTAACTCAGGCTACTACCTGGATGTTGAATTAAAAAGAGCAATAAGAAACAAGTATGTTCCCGGACCTAAAATGCTTGTATCCGGACCAATACTCAGCGCGATCGATGGTCAGTTTTTTCAATTGCCATTGAAGGAGCAGGAGAAGATCACCACAAGTGAATATCGTGTGATCAAAGGTATTGAAGAT